>DATHNK010000097.1:0-4041 GCA_035486075.1 Bacteroidia bacterium | reverse complement strand
AGGTTATGGCAACTCTTTTTATGTGATTTTAGTTTGACTATCATTTTTAGAAACTAATGGCGGATTGCTTAATACTTCCCTGATTTGATTCTCTAATTGGATGATGCGCTTTTCAATCGCTTCATATTTTTGTTCCCGCTCCCAGGAATATTTTTCCTTAGTGCGTGTAATGGTTTGCACTTGATTAAGGCATTGAGCAAGCAACTGTTCCATTTTCGCCAACTGTGCCCTGTCCGGCACGATGTAATATTGATTAAGATATGCGAGCGTTGCTGTTTTGAGAAAGACAGTAACCGGCAGAGAATGCTTTTTGGCTGCAACCGTAATGCGCTCAAACTCTCCATTTTCTCTGGAAAGCATGACGGTATACTCTTTTTTTTCTTTGCGCTGTTTTTGCTTGTAGGTGAGCAGATAGTCTTTACGGTATTGTTTTTTGGCTGATTTGATTTCTTCTACTATCCCCTTCTCAAGCACCCCAACAGAATTAAGATACTGCCAGATAGGACTGTTCTGTTTTATCTTCCGCATTTGGTTTTGGGAGAGTTAAGATGGGTAATATTTCAGGAACAGAACTTGAAAGAACAGGAGGTGGAATGAGCGGATAATTTTTGTACTTCAGGTTTTTGTAATAGGGGATAAGTGTAGCCTTTATAGGCGCATGGTGTCCGCAAATGAGGAGGGCTTGGTTGGCTTTCATAATGCGGATTTCTGAAGATTCCATAAGGGGTCTTACCACTTTGCTTTTTTCCTTGTCCTTGTATTCATACTTCCCTAAAATCTGTTCCAGTTCTTTGGCTGTTTCCAATGATGCACCGCTGAAATACATTTTTGCAAAACAATTGGCTTTGATTGCTTCAGCTTCAGGTTTACCATACAAATTAGTAAGCTGATTTTCTGATTGAATAATTAACATTATTCCCGCACGGTGCTTGCGAACATTGGAGACTGCTAATTGCAAAGTCGGAAGTTTTAAACTTGAGGCCTCATCAATCAAAAAGAAAATATCTTGCTCTCCATTCTGTGCAAATCTGCTCATTACATAGCTAAAAAATTGCTCTGTAAAAATAGAGGTCAGAACACTGTAATATTTTTGGTCAGCCACAGAATTTTGAATATACAAGGCTGTGGGCTTCTCTCTAAACTCATCCATATTTAAATTATCAACCGAGGTAACTTTAGCCACCGCAGGGTCATTAAAAATATTTAAAGCCGCTTTGCACGAGGCAATGGTGCCGCTAATAACTTTCTCGTCATAGGCGATAAAAGATTTATATTCTGCGAACAATATTTGGTCTGCATATAAAGAAAAGAGCGCATCCACTGCTTCGGGATTACCACCCATCTGATTAAGCAAGTGGCGGATGTTGCATAAATTTTGGTACTGGATATCTTGGGTTTTTAATATCGTGATTAACATGGTCAATAAAGAAATCGCCATGTTCGTCCAAAAGGGGTCTTTGCTCCCATGTCCGCCCAATGAATTCTCCACCAACATGCTTGATATTTTTTGAATATAGGAATTACTGTTTGCCCTTGCCAGTGGATTGTAGCCGCAGGAAATTTCAGGCTTGGAAAAATTAAGTACTTTAATTTCATACCCTTTGGATTTTAAATAGCCCGAAGACTTTAAGAAAATTTCCCCAGAGGGATCGTGAATACAAAACGACCCCTTCATGGAGTAGAGGCATGGAAGCATAACTACGGATGTTTTTCCCATACCCGTGCTGGCAATTACTAAACTGTTTTGGTAGGAATCCTTAACAGAAAGCTTTTTGTTTCCAGTTAAATTAAACCCGTAATTCCAGGGTGACAGTAAAGACCACGAAGAGGCGAAACTGGCCTTGTACTTTTTATCGTCCGAACTCGCAACAATACTTTCAGCAATGCCGAGCAAAAACCTGAGGATGCCCTCAATGATGGTTAAGAACAATTCAATTGTTTTGACAGCTATTTGCATAAGTTGTTTAGCCCTTTTTGTCGATTGCATCTTTCAAGAGTTTAGCTAGTTGTTCAAATACAGTTTCCCCTATTTTTGATATTCCCCAGAGGGCAATTAAAAACATCTTCCATAGAATTTTGAAGATTGCTTTTAATATTTCCTTGATTGCTTCCACGCTTTTTAGTTTGCAAGATTGGCGGTAATCGTAACTTTTGCCCCGAGAGCAGTAAGCATGGTTTTATATACATTAGAGACAACCTGATATTGCAAATCAGTACAGGCATCTTTGGGCTGATAGATTAAATACACTTCTATTCCGTCCAATCGGTTTATGGGTTGTTCCGATTTAAAGTGGTCTAATATTTTTTCAGGATTTTTTTTAAGCAACGTAAATGTGGCTTTATTATAAAAAGAGAAATTAATATCATTCTCCATTAAATCCGTATAGAGTATTAATACCCTGCGCTTGGCAGAACTTTGGCTTAACCTATTCAATTCATTTGCGATGGGAAGATAGACCGATGAATGCGTCCGTCCTATTTTCTCTTTTGTGGAATCAGTAATAGTCTGCGCTATCTGTCCGTAGAAAGTTTTAATATCCTTATCCCGATTAAATTCATTGGAGAGCCATTCATTGCCGGAAGGAATACTCACTTCGACTACTTGATTAAATGAAACATTGGAAATGTCCTGGAAGTGAAACTGTGCGCCGTTCCATTTGTTATCGGATAAGCCGAAGAGCGGGATTATTTGATTAGCGTTTGGCTGTGCCAGTTCTGAATCGGTTACATCCCTCATGACAGAAACTTCTTTTGTCACCTGCGTTGGCATGGAAAAATATATACACATCCCCGTTATTATGAAAAGGCTTGCGAGTGTTATGATAATTGTTTTCATTTGATTTGTTTTTTAGTGACTGGCATTTGAATTAGTAAACAGGTCAGGCGATTTGTAACGGAAACAGTCGGGCACTCCGCCATCGGTGCGGAGGATAATATTCGTTGTTTTAAAATGTTCGGCTGATTCATGGTATAAGGTTTCAATCCACGTATCCAAATCTTTTACATAAGCGGTAATTCCCATGCCAAGCAGGGTAATATCTTTTGCCTCATTGCGTACTGCTACCTTCTGCGCTTCAAATTCTTTTATCTCTTTTTTGCGCTTGATTATCCGCAGATACTTTTCCATATATTGCAGATGCTCTTTAATCTCATTCAGTGTTGGGTCAATGATATAAGAGAAGAGGCAGGAGACGATAAAGACGAAGAGATTGAGAGTTATGAAGACTAAGGGGGAGCTATTATTACCCTCGATTGCCAGCACATTGGTGCGCAGGATTGCCAGGGCTATGAAAAGACCGGTGGCAAGCGCGAGGGTACCAAGCTCAATTAACCTTTTTCTCAAATTGGTTTTCGCATTTTTATGGAAATGGGGCGCAATATGGGAGAGAACGCATACGAGAACAGAGACACCGAAGGCAATCGTAAAGGCAAATAATTTATTTTCCCCTATCAGTTCAAACCCTTTGGTGTTAAACATCACTTCACCGATGCCATAAATCATTACGACGATAATCGAACCGAGTATTCGTATGGTCATCATGTGGGGATGGTAATCGTCGAGCTTGTGTTCGTCAATTCCGTTCTGATGCTCCCGCCTTTTTATATCCTCATCATGGAGCCTGTCTCTTTCGCTTGCCCATTCATTTGCAATTTGAGCTATGGGCAGCTGTGAACGTGGTTGCTCGGTTTGGTGGGCATATGCTGAAAGCCCCCTATAGAAAGCAACTATGCTACCGATGAAAGGCTGCAAATCATCCCCTATCAGTTTAGGACTGTTTCTTGTTCCGAGAAGGACAGCGTTTTTCTCAACATCTTTTTTAAATGCGACATGCCTTTTGTAAATGATGTCTTCCAATTCAAGGTTTCTGTAAATGCCTGATGTTTTCATAATGTTTGTTTTTTATGGTTTATTATTTTGTAATTCCTATTGTTTTGTTCCGACCTTTATTGTCACGCACACCGCTTATTTCATTTACTCTCGAAGCCACTATATTTTGCTTTGCTTCCCGCTGTCTTTCTTCATAGTGCCTGGCATATCTT
>DATHNK010000096.1:0-3656 GCA_035486075.1 Bacteroidia bacterium | reverse complement strand
CATAGAATTACAAGTTCTCCTCGGTCAACTGGTCTTCTTTCAAAGCATTTTTAAGCTCATACTGGCCGATCCTTGTCCGGACAAGTGTGTCAAGATAAGCGGAACTTCCAAGAGCAACCCCAAAATCCCGGGCAAGAGAACGTATATAAGTTCCCTTTGCACAAACAACTTTAAAAGCAACATTATTTCCTTCCAGGCGCTTTACTTCCATTGATCTAATGGTCACTTTACGGGGTTTCATTTCTATTTCCGTACCCTCGCGCGCAGAAAGATAGGCACGTTTCCCATTAATTTTTATTGCAGAATGGGCAGGTGGTATCTGTTCTATTTCCCCTACAAAAGTGCGGGCAACCTGTTGCATCATTTCATCGGTAATATGTTCTGTAGGAAAAGTTTCCGTTATCTCGGTTTCCTTATCAAACGATGGCCGGAATGCGCCGAGGGTAAATACGCCTTCATATTCCTTTTCCAGGTCCTGGTACTCGTTTATTTTTTTAGTGTAGAAACCAAAACATATTATTAAAAGGCCTGTTGCCAGGGGGTCCAGCGTTCCGGCATGGCCCACTTTAAACTTATGCCCGTACTTCTTCCGAAGCGCCCATCGTATTCTGCCAACGGCATCGAATGATGTCCACTTGTAAGGTTTGTCAAACAAGAGGTAGCCACCTTTGCTAAAATCCATTTCTGTAGAATCCATACCTAGAAAGAGTACGAATATAGGCAGTATAAATCCGATTAATGAGAAAAAACGTAATTTAGGGCGTCCAATGATTAATAAATCGTTAATTAATTCACTATGAAAAAGAATATTCTTGTTGGTTTTTTGGTCGCTTTGATGTTTGGTTTAACCTTATCAGCAAATGCCCAGATGGCAGATACTATTGATGTAATTACCCAAAATAAAGTGCATATGACATCTCCGCCTGCCGGCTATTATGGCTGGGGTGTTTTTCCGGCCGACACCGTTTCTTACCGTAAGGTGTATCTCAATTTTACATTGGGATGTCCGACCGGAACATGCAGTGGCTGGGATTATACTGTGGATATTTATCTGATCCAAAATACCCATCATAAAGATTCAACTTTAGTACAGGGCCCTTCATTCACCGTAAACGGCAATAAACAGGATTCCGTGAAAACCAAAAAAGACACTACCTATACTACCTTTTACGATACTACCACACATTCCACCGATTCATCAGCCAATGCAGCTTATACCATTGTACAATATAAAAATTGCGCCATGCCAACCACTCCTACTGATACTGTGAAATGGTGGGTAGCGGGTTATTATAATTTTTATTTTGATAACACAGGCCACAAAATAGATTCGATTTTTATAAGCCCAGATACATCCATGTATCTCACCTATTGTCCCTATTACAATGTTTACGACTCGCTCGTTACGTACGAACTTGCGCGTATGATCACACCTTACGGCAGCTACTATAACAGTGCCTGGACACATCCATATAAATTTGATCTGACAGATTTCTCGTCCTTGTTGCACGATTCTGTTCAGATAGAAGTTTTCTACAGCGGTTGGACAGATGGCTTTTTGGCGAGCTGCGATTTTCAAATGATCACCGGTATTCCCGATCACAAGCCATATAAGGTAACTAATCTCTGGTCGGGCAGTTTCCCATATGGAAGCACGGGCAACCCTATTTCAAACTATCTTACCAAATATGGCGCTCATATTGATACAGGAGCCTATGCTACCAGGTTACGCATTTTGCAGACAGGGCATGGTGAAGATGGTAATAACTGTACGGAATTTTGCGCTAACTACCAGCACGTGTATGTGGATGGTACGCAACGCTATCTTCAGTATGTTTGGCGCACGGATTGTGGCTTGAACGCTCTTATGCACCAGAGCGGAACATGGTTATATGACCGCGCTAACTGGTGTCCGGGAGATTTGGTTAATCCTTACCTGGATAATATTACACCTTATGTTACACGCGGCGGCACGGATACCTTGCAGATTGTTATGGACCCATACACTACAACCGGTGGCGCTATATATATTTTTGGAACAACCCTTATAAATTACGGACCTCCGAGCTTTAAGCTGGACGCTGCCGTAGAAGATATTATTGCACCTAATATGTTTTCACCTTACAGCAGGTCGAATCCTATTTGCGGAGAGCCCGAAGTGGTTATCCGCAATACCGGGTCTGACACACTTAAAAGCCTTACATTTAATTATGGTGAAGTAGGTGCCACCCATAGCACTTATACCTGGAACGGTAACTTACCTTTTGATGATACCACTCTGGTTTATTTACCCGCCGTTCCTTTGAAATTATCGCCCATAAACAGATTTGAAGTAACCGTAAGCAGCCCCAATGGCGGCACCGACCAGTATGCCAACAATAACTACATGGCTGTAGATTACGATACTGTTCCTACTTATCCATCTTCCTTTGTAATACGGTTAACTACTAACCTGGTAGGTTATCAATACTCCTACTTTATTGAAGATGGCAATGGTAACAAGGTTGTACAAGAATCGGGTTTTGGAAACTCTAAAACCTATAGAGATACCGTTAACCTTTCGCCGGGATGTTATCATTTTGAACTGGATGCTTCCGGCGAGCAAGGGTTATCATTTTTCGCCAACAGCAATGGCAATGGTGCATTGTCATTTACAAAATTACCGAGCGGGCTTTCCTTCAATACCTTTCAGGCAGATTTTGGAACCTCTATTTGCCAGAATTTCAATGTTGGCGTTTTAACAGGTATTGGGCAATTGAAATATGGTATTGATTATAACATATATCCTAACCCTGCAAAAGATGAACTTACCATTGCAGGCCTTAATGCTTCCCGTAAAGATAAATCTGTGAAGATGTATTCTTCCATGGGAACCCTGGTATATGATCATACAGTTGGTTCCTCAATCGAGAATTATACTATTAACCTTTCGGGTCTTGCTGCCGGAATTTATTGCGTTGTAATATCAAACGACGACGGACAAGTAGTGAAAAAGATAATGGTAACGAAATAAAAAAGACCGGTTTAGTTTTGAACCAGTGTGGTTTGAATGTCCATATTGGTTTCGGAATTTATTTCTGCATACAGGCCTCCTATATCCATTGACATGTTCAACACTACATCTGAATTATAGTCTTTATAATAATTGTCTTTTATATCATACACCACCTTCCCTTTACCTTCCCCCTCTGCCTTAAAAGTATGGTCGGTAATAGTGGAACTTAAACTGTACACTTGTGAAATATCAAAATTAGCATCGCCATTTTCTATGCTTTTCAGTTGGTAAGTAGTAGTGATCATCAATTGTAGTTTAATGCCACCCACGTCTAAATTAAGGGGTGTTTCCCGTGTAAAAAATTCGCCCACCTTCAACTTTTTTTCCGGCCCGCACGATTGCTGGAGTAAATTCTCCACAGTGGAAATGAGATTCTTTTTTATAAATTCATTCATTCCGTGCGTCGACATGGAATCTATTACGGGTATTCTTCCAATAGTATCAATTCCATAAAAGATCGTGCTGTCGGGAATTTCCTTGGAACCATCTTTGCTTGTAGTTTTCAAATATTCCAGCATGAAAGGGAAGGTATTTTGTGGTCCCAGTTTTCCTGCTTTAAGTGCAACAAGTATAGTCATTGTATTATCCTTTTTTGTAGGAT
>DATHNK010000095.1:0-7304 GCA_035486075.1 Bacteroidia bacterium | reverse complement strand
GCCGGAGCATATCTCTATAACGACAGATGGAGATTTGGAATAAGCGCATTGAATTTAATTGCCTCGTCAGAGAACTTTTACAAATCCTACGGCTTTCCTTCAGACACATCCCAGGCGGGGGCTTTGCAATTGCTTACCCATTTTTATGTTTACCTGGGATATATTTATGGAATGAATGAAAAAGTTACATGGCAAAATAGCTTACTTGTAAACTATACAGGCGGAGCCCCTATCTACCTCGCTTATGATTTAAAGTGCTATTTTGAGAGTAAAATTATAGCCGGATTATCTATCCGTTTGAATGATGCCGTTGCCATTGAAGCAGGAGTTATATCACACAATAACTTATTGATTTGCTATTCATATGACTATGTTACCTCACGTATCACTTCATTCACTTCCGGCTCCCATGAAATAACCCTTATCTATAGTTTCGACAAAAAAGGCGGTGGTGGCGCAAAAGGAACCGGAGCCGACAGGGCCTCTGATAATAATTCATTTAAAAGGAGAAGGTATGGGTATATGTTCTAGAAAAAATAAAGTAATAATTTAAAGATTACGTTGTTTATATCTCAGGGTATAATTCCGATTTTTTAATAAATAATGATACCACTTTTTAGTAACTTTGCATCCTAATAATATACTTATATGGCTATTGAAATAACAGACGCGAATTTTAAAGACTTAGTTCTTAATTCAGATAAACCGGTAATGCTTGATTTTTGGGCAGAATGGTGCGGACCTTGCCGGATGGTGGGTCCTTTTGTAGAAGAAATTTCCAAGGAATATGAAGGAAAAGCGGTGGTAGGTAAAGTGGATGTGGATAACAACCCTGCTGTATCTATGGAATTCGGCATTCGCAACATTCCAACCATACTTTTCTTCAAAGGCGGAAAGATCGTTGACAAACAAGTGGGAGCGGTCCCCAAGTCAGTGCTGGAAGGTAAACTGAAAAGCCAACTATAAACTTAATTAGGAATTAGGAATTAGGAATGACGAATTCTTAATTCCTAACTCCTAATTCCTAATTAAAATGAATGCCTGTTCAGTTAAAACCCGAAGATCTAAAGGAGCTTTCTCACCTCGAGTTACTTGCCAAGCAGGTGGTGGAAGGTTTCATAACCGGATTACACAAAAGTCCATTTCACGGGTTTTCTGTTGAATTTGCAGAACACCGCATTTATAATCCGGGTGAGTCAACCCGGCACATAGACTGGAAACTATACGGAAAAACCGATAGGCTTTACGTAAAGCGGTACGAAGAAGAGACCAATCTCCGTTGCCAGATCGTTATTGATGATTCCTCTTCGATGTATTTTCCGGAGAACGGGTTAAACAAGATCACCTTTTCCATTCAGTGTGCTGCCGCGCTGATAGAGCTGTTGCGCAGGCAACGCGATGCTGTAGGATTAACCGTTTTTTCTGATACCGTTGAAGTTCATACTCCTGCTAAATCTACTTCCATACATCAAAAACTGCTCTATACCGAATTAGAGAAATTATTGGTAAAATACAAACAGGAGAACAGCAAAAAAACCTCTACTGTAGAGGCGTTGCATCATGTGGCGGAGAATATTCACAAGCGCTCGCTGGTGATTCTTTTCAGTGATATGTTCGATTCCCGTTTAGGAAAAGAGAATGAAATATTTTCCGCTCTCCAGCATTTGCGGCACAATATGCATGAAGTGATCTTATTTCATGTAACCGATAAAGAAAAGGAAGAGGAATTTCAATTCGACAACCGGCCCTATCGCTTTATAGATATGGAAAGCGGCGAAGAAGTAAAGATCCATCCTTCGGAGATCCGTGAATCTTATATATCTTCCATGAATGATTACCGTAAGGAACTCTTGCTGAAATGCCGCCAATACCGCATTGAGTTTGTAGAAGCTGATATTAAAAACGGTTTCCGGCAGGTGCTTATGCCCTACCTGGTTAAGAGAACAAAAATGAAATAGGGTCTGTTACCTTACCTCTTCAAAGAATCACTGCAAACTTTTTTTAGCCCGAAAAAATTGGCGTATTGCTGATTTATCCAATGGTTGCAGTCCGGTTGTATATCAAGTACAAAAAGGCTTTGGGGTTTATTTTGCAAAGGTGGAATAGTTACATCTGTTATTCCTTTATTTTTTGCCGCCGATAAAATATTTACTCTGTTATTCATTTCCTTATCAAACCCGGTAATCTTTCCTGAAGCCAGTTCCATAATAGCCGTACCACTATTACCGGACAACAGAAGTGTAGCAAATAATAACAATGTTAAAAAAAAGCGAATAGAAGGACTAATGATCTGGGTTATTTTTTCAGCCAGGTTATTCTTTGAATAGATACTATGGATGAGCAAAAACCAAATTAGAACAAAAAAGAAACAAGCTGTATTCAAGGTGCGGTGCTGGCCGAGTATACCTGTACTCCAATATGCCGGAAAAATACAAAGGAATAAAATAACCCATATTAGTACAAATAAAGTGAAGGGTTTATAATTACCCAATTTGCCCGATAGCGCCGAACGCTTGTTAATCTCAAAGCTTAAGGGGGCAAAAAGAATGCTCGCAATAATTAATGGTGCATAGGATACCCAGGTAAAAAAGAACCGCAGCATTTGAAGCATACTCATAAAAAGAGAATTGAAAAGGCTGCGGCTATTGGGAAAATAACCACTTCTGAAATGATTGCCGGGAGAAAAGAAAACCAGACAAGAGAACAAAATACAAAAGACCAGCATTACAAAAACAAATGAACGGAACCGGGCTTCCTTTTTTAATCCAATCCAAAGTATAAAATGGGCAAATACCAAAACCAGCATTTGTACCTCATTAAAGCCCACAGCAAGAAAAAGCAGAACAATTGATAACCCAATATGGAATATCTTATTAACCACAACAGTCCTTTGCGTATGCCCGATCACTATTCCAAAATAAAACATAGCCATTACGCAACCCAAAATATAGGTTACTGAGCCTGAGTACCAATAGATACCTTCGGGCAATGATGGCATGAGGCCCAGAATTAAAGCGGCACCAATGGTTGCGGCAATCAACTTTATATACATTGAAAGGGATTTGCCAATGGTTGAGGAAATAAGAAATAAAATAGATGCGGGAACCAAGAACAGTAATAGTAACGATATAAGGCGGTATCCAATAAGTGAGCCATATAAGATCGGATTTGCCAATGCCATAAAATCAGAGGAATAGCGCCCGTTCCAATGGAGATAAAGTTGCCATTGGGAATGCCAGAAAGGGGATGAAACATTAAACGTATAATCGTCTGCTACCGGGTGGGAATAGAAGCATAAAATAAAATATGGCGCCAGAACAATAACCAAAGCAAAACTCAAAAGCCATTGATTTCCTTTGGTAAGTATTTTATTTTTCTCTTGCATCTGCACAAAGCTAAAGGATTTAAGAGACAGCTTTAACTAAAAAAAATGTTTAAATTGTTCAGGGAAAGGAAAATGGTGTATTTTTGCACCTCTTAAAAAAACGGTTCGGTAGTTCAGCTGGTTAGAATGCCTGCCTGTCACGCAGGAGGTCGCGGGTTCGAGTCCCGTCCGGACCGCAGCAAATAAGTATTTTAGCCTTGATAATCAAAATTATCAAGGCTTTTTTATTTTATCGCATGGCAGGTAGCGTGGCAAATTCTTACCTTTAAGTAATAAAGCGTTTGTAAAATGGACAGTTTACGTTATTTCCTTAGACTGCTAATCCTATAAGCCTTTATCTCAGTTCGTCTTTACCACTTTTTTCTGACTAACCAATGTTCCATCTTTATTCAGTATGCGTATTAAATAAATTCCGTTGGGTTGGCTTGATATATCAATTGAAAGTTGAGAATTGAAAGTTGAGAGTTGTAAATACAATTTCTCACCAAGCATATTATAAATCTCTACGGATAACTGACCACTACCCGCTGACGACTGTATTGTAAACTGTCCGCTATTCGGGTTCGGATAGAGGGTTATATTATCTGTTCCCGTGCAGCATTGCGGCGCTGTCCCTTTGTCTTCTCCGTCGTGCGGTGCTTCAGGAGGACAGGTTAATGCTGTTGTAATGGTATTGCTGCAATGATTTTTATCGGTTACCGTAACTGTATAAGTACCCGGTACAAGAGAACTCATGGTTGCCTTCGTTCCTCCACCCGGTGACCAGGCATAAGAGTATGGGCTCACTCCGCCTTTCACGCCAACGGTGGCTGTTACCATATTATCGGAGCAGGTCCATGGTTTAATACTGTCCCGCAAATCGCCCGGTTGGGTTATGGTAACTTTAGCTACAGAACTGGAGCATCCGGAATGATCAGTTACTGTTATAGAATAGATACCCGCCGATAATCCATTAGCTGTTGCAGATGAACTGACATTGGGAGACCATGCGTATGTATATGGAGATGCTCCGTACTTCACACCTACCGTTGCGCTACCTGTGCTTGAACCATTGCATAACACATTCACTTTTGATGAAGAAACAATGGTGTCGCGGATAGCTGCAGGCTGAGTCATTGTAACAACAAGGGAAACCGTGCAGCTATTCTTATCTTTTACAGAAACAGTATAACTTCCTGCGGTTAGT
Organism: Bacteroidia bacterium; assembly: GCA_035486075.1. Lineage (GTDB taxonomy): Bacteria > Bacteroidota > Bacteroidia > JABEUT01 > JABEUT01 > JABEUT01. The sequence continues at coordinate 2,733 of DATHNK010000095.1, read as the reverse complement.
TTAGTACAAGTTGCCGTTGTACTCAACCCGGAAGTCCATGTATAAATATAAGGAGATGTGCCACCTGTTACACTTACTGTTGCACTACCTTTTTGTCCGTTACAAGTGGGATAAGTAATGTTCTGGAGTGATTCTGCTAATACATTGGGTTGAGTGATGGTGGCAACAGGCGCCGCATTCGTAGCGCTGCAACCGTTCTTATCGGTTACTGTAACCGTATAGGTTCCGGCTGAAAGGCCCGAGGCTGTTACCAATGTATTTCCGTTCGACCATGAATAACTGTACGGATATGTTCCTCCGGTAGCTGTGGCTGTGGCTTTGCCACCATTTCCGCCATTGCATCCAACGTCGGTTACAGATGAAATACCGGAATGCAAGCCTGCAGGCTGTGTAACAACTACAGATGCCGTAAAAGATACTCCGCAATTATCTTTTACTGTCACCGTATAAGTTCCGGCGCTTAAAGTAGAGGGTGTAGATTGAAGGGTTGAAACTATAGTATGTGCGGCATTCACCCATGCATAAGTATATGGTAAACTTCCCCCGACAGGTGTAACAGTTACTTTCCCGTTATTTGCTCCGTTACAACTTACATGGCTCATGATTCCCGCGCTTATGTACTGGAATTGCGTAGGCTGGGTTATAGTTACCGAAGAAGTGGCAGAACACCCGCCGGCATCATTCACTGTAACACTAAATGTGTTTGCCGAAAGATTACTAATTGTTCCTGTGGTTTTGGAATCACTCCATAAATAGGTAAACGGACTTGTGCCACCGGAAATGGAAGTAGTTGCACCGCCACTATTGCCACCGAAGCAACCCACATTGGAGGTTACTGTTGCATTAACTAAAAATGCTCCTGGTTGCGTTATTGTAACAGTTGCCACCGCACTGCAAGTCTGGTGATCGCTTACAGTTACGGTATGTACGCCCGCACTTAACGTTGATGCAACTTGGGTTGTCTCTCCATTATCCCATAAATAAGTAAAGGGTGAAGTTCCGCCCGAAGGATAAGCAGTGGCATTACCATTATTATTTCCATAACAGGTAATATTTGAATTTAGTGTGGCGTTTGCATCAAATGTGCCATATCGTTCAACCGTAGCAAGACGGCCACTGTAGTAATCTTCAAATCCGGCATAAACATTGCCCGATGCATCTGATTTGACAGTTAAGTAAGAGGTTTCTCCCGCTGAAATAGCAGAAGAGCCTACTGTTTGCCAGCTACCGCTTATATATTTCATGACGTAACCGAAATAGTTGTTTAAGTTTATGTAAGAAATATAAGGCGTACCGGAATTATCAATGGTAATTGATTCGCCATAAGGTAAACCCTGGGAAAAACCCTCAGTACCTACAATACTCCATGAACCACTGCTGTATTTCATAACTGTGGCTTCATTTCCGCTATTAGCATCACTAAACACTACATAAGGTGTGCCTGTACTGCTGAGTGCTATATCGGTATACTGCACCTGATTTGGTGAAAAACCAACACTGCCAACCGGCTGCCAAGAGCCGCTGATGAATTTCATAACGGTGCAATACCGGAAATTTCCATAATCGCAATAGGCAATATAGGGTGTTCCGGAACCATCTATTACAATAGAGGTATTGTCTGCCTGGCCGGCAGAAAACCCAACCGTACCAACCGGCTGCCAACTGCCACTGCTGAATTTCATTACGGTGGCTGCATAACTATTATTGACATCCTGATAAGCTACGTAAGGAGTACCCGAACCATCAATAGCCAGCGAAATAAAATTAGCCTGTCCGGATGAAAGGTTGGTGGTCCCCACAACTTGCCATGAACCGCCGGAATATTTCATAACTGTTACTCCGCTACTGTTGTAATCATCCTGATACGCCACATAAGGCGTACCGGAACCATCAATGGCAATAGATGTATACTCCACCTGCCCGGCTGAGAATCCGGCGGTGCCAACAAGCTGCCAGGTGGTACCATTGAATTTCATTACACTGGCTTTACCAAAAACCGATCCGTCATAATAGCACATGTAGGGATTGCCCGATGCATCTGTAGTAATGGAATTAAACTCCGTATAGCTTGCCGAAAACCCTGCATTACCCACAGGCCACCAACTGGTGCATACAGGGGCTGGTTGTGTAATGATAAATGATGCAGTACCGGAACATCCTGCCGAATCGGATACAGTGATAGTGTGTGTGCCTGCTGTCAGATGCCCGGCATTTAGTGTTGTTTCTCCGTCATCCCAATTATAAGCGTATGGTATTGTTCCTCCTGTTATATAAACTGTTGCGTCTCCATCATTGCCGTTGTAAATTGTTACATTCGCATCTACAACAACATAAGGAATCACCGGGGCAGGCTGGTTAATAGTAACAGAGCCCGTTCCTGTGTGTCCGTTATGGTCGGTTACCGTTATCGTATAAGTTCCTGCCGATAACCCGCTGATGACCGAAGTGGTGGTTCCTCCCTGCCATGTATAAGTATAAGGAGCAGTACCTCCTACTGGGGTAGATACAGCACTTGCGTTAGCGCCTCCGTTGCATGTAACATTTTTAGTAACCGTTGCTTCCGGGCCTACCACCTGTGCAGATTGCGTTAGCGTTACCGATGCGGTTGCCGAGCAACCTCCATTATTACTTACCGTTACTGTGTATATACCCGCTGTTAAGCCTGTTGCCGTTGCATTCGTTTCGCCGTTACTCCAGCTAAAAGTATAGGGTGTTAATCCTCCCGATGGAGTA
>DATHNK010000094.1:0-2671 GCA_035486075.1 Bacteroidia bacterium | reverse complement strand
CTGCCTAGCCCAGGGTATATAGTAACAAAATTATTAATTACCCGAACCGGTGCCAAGTGGATGCTCTTCCCCGGTGCCGGTATTTTGGCTTACCAGGATAATGGCACTTTTGTAGCACCTAGCGCCACAAACACCACTTTCATTACGAATGTACCAAATTATGGCGCGCTGCCCAGCCTGAATATTTACTGCATGACCGAAGACCTTAATGGGGCCATCTGGATAGGAACCGACGCACAGGTAGTAGTGTTCTATTCTCCCGATAATATATTTAACGGCCCCGGTGGATGGGATGCCCAAAATGTGTACGTGCAGCAAACAGGGTACACACAATACCTAATGCAAAACCAATACAGTACCTGTATTGCTGTTGACGGCGCCAACCGGAAATGGATAGGAACACTGGGTGGCGGAGTATTCCTGATGTCGGCAGATGGCACACAGCAAATACTGAATTTCACTTCATCTAACAGCCCTTTGCTTTCCAATAATATTTTATCACTTACCATAGACCAGACGAACGGGGAAGTGTTCTTCGGAACCGATCAGGGCCTGATATCCTATCGTGGATCAGCAACCGAGGGCAACGCCACATTTAGTAATGTTTATGCCTATCCCGACCCTGTTCCGCATAACTATACAGGGCCCATTGCAATTAAAAACCTGGTGAGCAATTCCGATGTTAAAATAGCCAGTGTGAATGGTGAAATTGTATATCATACCGTAGCCCAGGGAGGACAGGCCATATGGAACGGAGATAATTTTAATGGTGTAAGGGTACAAACAGGAGTTTATCTTGTTTTCTGCACCAGTCCCGACGGAACCCAATCGCTGGTTACCAAATTGCTGCTCGAAAATTAATGCCGCATGTTTCACTCCGTTGAGGCAATTGTTCTGCAACTGATCCCTCATAAGGACCATAATGCCATTGTAAAATTATTCTCCTGTGAATCGGGGTTGGTTTCTTGCTGGATCAATTCCCTGCACAGCAAATCTTCGGGCATACGATCATCCGGCTTGCAACCACTCACCATCATTACCGCAGTCATTGACCAACGTGAAACCAAACAACTTTCCACCCTGAAAGAAATGCAGATTGCTTTTTTTCCAACAAATATCAGCAATACTATAGAAAAAAGCGCCATAGCCATGTTTATGGCAGAACTGCTATCTCACTCCATCAAAGAACCCGCTGCCGATGATCTGCTCTATGGTTTTCTGAGAAAATCAATAATTCTATTAAACGACACCAAAGAAAACTGCGCCAATTTCCATATCGTTTTTATGCTGAATCTTTCCAATCATCTGGGCATTTTACCTAAAAATAGTTATACACCTGAAACTCCTTATTTAAATTTGGAAGAAGGAAACTACCTTGCTAAAACTCCCTTGCATACCTCCTTTCTTTACCCCGATGAAAGCGAATGCATCAGCAAATTATCGGCATTACCCATCGAATTGTTCCACCAGGCAAATGTTCCGGGTGCCTTACGGAAAAACATTTTGCACGGGCTTATAAAATATTTTGAAATCCATGTGTCCATGTCTCCGCTGAAATCTCATTTGGTATTGGAAGAGGTCTTTTAGGTTAGCCTTTGTATAAGGGTTCAAAATTTTGAACCCCTACCGCTATTCATAACTTTTCATAAATCTTTAACAGGCAAATAGCCTGTTGTTATTCGTGCTTAGCTTAATTTTGCACTATGGAACAACTGGAAAGAAACAAAGCCATCCTTATTAAATATATTCCGGAAAAGGCTGTGCCTACTATCGCTCAGTGGATATTCTCTTATGATTTTAAGTTGAAAATAAAACGTGCCCGCTCTACAAAGTATGGGGATTATCGTCCGCCAGTTAGGGGCTTGAACCACCAGATAACAATCAATCACGACTTGAATAAATACGCTTTTCTGAATACGCTGGTGCATGAAATAGCGCATTTGAGCGCATGGAAAAAATATGGCGACAATATCCAATCGCATGGAAAAGAATGGAAACATGAGTACCGTTTATTACTTCATCCTTTTCTAAACGAAGAAGTTTTTCCGGCTGATGTTATTAAGGCATTGAAAGGGTATATTGAAAATCCGGCGGCAACCGTTTGCAGCGATAAAACACTGTTTAAGACCATGCGCAAATATGACACCAATACTGATGGCCGCATATTTTTAGATGAACTCCCATTGCAAGCCCAATTTATTGCGGAAGACGAACATACTTATTTAAAAATAAAAAAGATACGTACCCGTTATCTATGTTCCCGTATCAGTACCAAACATGAATATCTTTTTCATGGAACGGCACAAGTGAAGCCAGTCGGAGCCCGACTGGCAATTAAAGATCCTTTAGGGGTTTGAATAGCGGAGTTCCGTCATTGCGAGGCTTTGCGAAGCAATCTCAATAATATAGCCAAGTTAAAAGAGATTGCTTCGTTCCTCGCAATGACCATAGGACTATTATAAAACATTATTTATATTTACGAAATGAAATTCTTAATCGGAATAATATTTCTTTTTATTGCTCTTGGTGCTTTTGGACAAGATTATCCTGATAGCGGTTTTACCAATAAAGCGGAAGCGAAAAATTTAATGGTGAATGGATTGAAAGAAGGGAAGTGGGTGGAGTACCAAGATATGATGGGTAATTTCAACACAGATACACATTCGACTTA
>DATHNK010000093.1:0-2268 GCA_035486075.1 Bacteroidia bacterium | reverse complement strand
CAGGCAGGTGGTATTTTCATCCGAGGGAAATTACCAATGACCACTCGCTTTACCAGGATTATATGTACATAAAGGATATTAAAGATTCCTTGTATCATCCGAACTATGTACTGTTTTTCGGGCAGGAACATATTGATGACAGAGTCGCTGCGTTTAAAAAATTCTACCCGACGGCTACTTACCAAACTACCATTGAACCGAGCTATATTGATCTGTTGGTATGCAAACTCAATCCTATCAATAGGAACGAGACCGTTTACATTTATAAGTTTAACGATGCGGTGGTGAATCTCGACGGAGTAACGGATAAAAAATAACGGCATAAATAGGGCCAGTTTTACTAATCCAGCGCCAGCACATTCTTCCGGAAAAACCGGAACGCAAGCAAGGTAAGTGTAACTCCAATCCCTAGCAGAATACCAACCTTGGTAAGGAATACACCGCCTATAGGAAGGTCGCGCCAAAGTATATCGTAAAAGCCTTGAATAGACCAATAGTTAATAGATACCACACTAACGTTTTGCATCCATTGAGGCATAAGAAACGTAGGAACCATACTGCCTCCGATAACCGACATGGAAAGGATAATGAGCGTACTCATACTTTGCAACTGCTGCCTTGATCTTGCCACCGTGGCAAGAAATACTCCAAAGCCTGAACAAGCCACTGCAGTAGCAAATATCAATATAGTGAGAGGCACTATCTTATTAATAATATGTAAATGAAAAACCAGCGAAGCAAATATGAACATTACGCTAAGTTGGAAAATAGCCACAATAATGGAAGAAGCCATTTTGCCGAGCAATATTTCTGCCGGATGAATGGGTGAATACAACAACCTTTTCAGTGTTCCCTGTTCTTTTTCATCCAGTAAACCGCCACCCATTCCGGTGAGGGAGAATAAAAGCATCATTACGGCTGTACCTGCTACAGCCTGCACTAAACCTACGTTACCCACTTTTGCCGCAATAACAGAACTGGTGGTAAGTTTCATAATGCTTTGGATAGAACTATTAGCATTTGCATTACCGGACATCCTTGATACAATACTGTTCCGCATGGTTGTATCCATAAAAGGAAACTGCATACTAATGGATTGTATCATTACATTTTTGCTGATAACTTTACCAACACTTCCATACAAAGTCCGTGTCAGCAGGGATTGCAATACTCCCGTTTCTTGCGCCCGTGCGGCATCAAATTGCAACTCCCAGGGCAACGGTTTCAATGCTTTTACAGAGTCCGAAAAGCCTTTATGGAAAACAAGGACAGACGTTCTTTTCCCGCTTTTAATAAGGTCGAGGGCGGTGTCAAAATCACAGGGAATGACCTCGATCATTTTAACGGAATCAATATCGCTGATAGTTTTTTTAGTAATGTCGGTCTTATCCTGGTCGGCTACCAGCAAGGGAATGTGACGTATGCCATCATCCCCATTACCGCCAAAAGCCAGGGCGAATACGGAAATTAAAATGGTAGGCATAAGAAAGGTAAGCATAACAGCCCGCCTGTCTTTCAGGAAACTCTTCAGTTCTTTTCTTAGAATTTTAAACATAGGTTACTTTACTGTTTATAGGTATTATTTTCCATCATCACCGGTAGTTTCAGTCTTCAGGAAATGAACCTCAGACCCTGAATCTATTTTAGGGATGGCAATACAATTATTATTAAAAAGAAGCATGGTAGCCCCTTTGTGTGAAATAATATTCACTTTATACACAACTTGCTTTTTGGAGATCTGGATGGTTCTTACATAATCTGGTTTGTAGCCCATTATTTTAGTGGGAAAATACAATAGAGTTTGGGTTGCGAAATCCACAGCAGGGGTAGGATGACAAGAATTCCCAATGAATTTGTTAAACTCATATTGTGAATTTATTACTTCCGTTTTCGGTTGATTGGAAGGGGCGTTACAGGTAATTTCCACATTCTGAATTTTATCCTGAGATAATAAAATGGTATCATTGCTTTTAGTTGTGTCGCGGCCAATTCCAAATGCTGAAAAAGATAAACAAATAACAAGTATAGTAAGGATGAGTTTCATTATGCAGGCTCTAAAAATCTTAAATTATTAATCTCTCAGTTGTTTTCCCGTCAGTTTAAGAAATACGTTTTCTAAATTCGCTTTTTGAATATCAATATGGTGTATTTCATAGCCTGCATCGGAGCAGCCAATAACACAACGGGTAAGGTCTTTCTTGGAGTCGTCGGATTCAATGTAGGCTATATTATCCGCAACCTTCACAGCTAAATTCAGCTTGGAAGATA
>DATHNK010000092.1:0-3527 GCA_035486075.1 Bacteroidia bacterium | reverse complement strand
CCAATGGCATTATTTCAACAATTGCAGGAAATGGGAGTTACGGTTTCTCCGGTGATGGAGGACCGGCTACTTCTGCAGAATTATATGCTCCTCGTGGAGTAGCCGTCGATGTGAATGATAATGTATATATAGCCGACCAGTCCAATAATCGTATCCGTATAATATATACTAATGGTATTATTTCAACCTTTGCGGGAAACGGGTATGGTACACCAACCGCTGGTAGTTATAGTGGAGATGGCGGCCCAGCTACCTTAGCAGGGTTAAATGTCCCTAATGGGGTTGCAGCAGACCACTATGGAAGTATTTATATTGCAGAGGGTAGCCGCATCCGCATGGTTTACAAGTGAAATTATATTTACTTACTTCCCTAAGTACACCACCAAAAAAATACAAGGCTATGCAACAATGATAGGTAAACTATAAAACATGCCAAAACCACCACCCAGGAAAGAACACATACTACTCCATTTCTTTAAACGCAACTGGATACAAATACTGGTTATTGCAGGGTTATTCATGGTCTATCACAACGACTACATTGACAGGGTGCTGGACCTTCCCGATACACAGGAAGTAGTTATCCGCCTTGTAATAATGACATTAGGGAGTATCCTGCTGGCTATTTTAATTATGTGGCTTCTCCGCCTTGTGGAATGGGGCTTGCATAAAATGCAGTAATGAAAGCCATTATGGGATGCAGTTACTGAAACTGCGTTACCTCAAATTAAACAATGCAAATATTGCAATTGCAATAAATGCCAGGCCTGTAATTCGCGCTTGCTTTTTATATTGTTCTGCCGTTAATATATGAACGGCTATTGATGAACGCAGCGCCATTGGCCTTATTACAGATATCAGTCCCAATAAAATTAAAATAGCCGCGCCCGAAATTTTTAAGATCAAATGTTCCATTCTTACACTATTATGCTGCAAAAGTAGCGCTTTATTTAAGATGCCTGTTAGAATACCATCTATTCACACTTTCACTCCGAAAACGAAATATTCCTAATTTAGCACTTATATTTAAATTTAATTTTCGTTATGCCCACTATAAACCCGAATGCCTCCAAAGAAATTGACAAAGCCATTGATAAATTCAACGGCTTTCAGAAGGAATACCTAATGCACTTGCGTGCCCTCATACACAAGGCTTTGCCGGAAGTAAAAGAAGACTGGAAATGGGGACCTAACTTCAATGTGAACGGTATGGTTTGCGGAATATGGGGATTTAAAAAACATGTGAAGCTGAACTTTTTCAAAGGCAGCCTGATGAGCGACAAACACCAGTTGTTTACCGATGAAGAAAACGACAAAGGCAACCGCAGCATAGACTTTACCGAGCATACATTGATGGATGATGCCAAAATTACCGACTACCTGAAAGAGGCTGCAGAACTGAATATACAAGGAGTTAAACCGGAAAAGAAAAAGATCGTAGTGGATATTCCGGAAGAACTGCAACGTGCCTTGAACAAACATGCCGGGTTGAAAATGTTTTTCGAGAAGATGGCACCCTCGCATAAGCGCGAATATTCCGAGTACATTGCTGACGCCAAGCAGGATGAAACTAAAGAACGCCGCATTAAAAAAGTGATTGAAATGATTGCGGAGAACAGAAAGCTGAACGAAAAGTATGAGCTGAAAAATAAATACAGGAAAAAGTAAATAGTGAAAAGTGCCCGTCATTGCGAGGAACGAAGCAATCTTACTAATTGGGCAAGATTGCTTCGCAGAGCCTCGCAATGACGATAGGACTTATTTTTAATTTCTAATAAGCTAATTATGATTTACGAATTCAACGGATACAGACCTGTAGTGCATAAGTCTAGTTTTGTGCACCCGCAGGCGAGTGTTACCGGTAATGTGATAATAGGTAAAGATGTGTACATCGCTCCGGGGGCTGCTATCCGTGGCGATTGGGGCGAAATAATCATTAAGGACGGCTGCAATGTGCAGGAAAACTGCACCATTCACATGTTTCCGGGGGTAACGGTAATACTGGAAGAGAACGCCCACATTGGCCATGGAGCTATTATTCATGGGGCGCACGTAGGCAAAGACGTGCTGGTAGGTATGAACGCCGTAGTAATGGACCGCGCCGATATTGGCGAAGGCAGCATTATTGGCTCCCTTTGTTTTGTACCCGAAGATATGATTGTCCCACCGGGGATGCTGGTGGTAGGCACTCCCGCTAAAATTATTAAGGAAATAAGCGAGGAAATGAAAGGCTGGAAAAAGAAAGGCACTGAAATTTATCAACGCTTACCCAAAGAACTACACAACACGCTTAAAGCTTGTGAACCGCTCCGTTCTGTTCCAAAATTCAGGAGGAAACAAGCTGATTTTTATAGAACCTGGAGGCAGGAGAAAGAGCTATAAGCTATTAACTGAAAACCTTTACTTTTTCTTCGCCTTCTCCAACTTCCTGGCCTTTTTATGGGCCGCTTCCACCGATGCTTTCACCATATCTGAAAAGGTGGCGCTCTTAATTAGCTTTTGTTGGTATTTCTCGGCGCGGATGACTCGCCTGAGCGATTTTGACTTTTTCATTATCCAAAGATACTCCATTTTCTAGAGTGAACTGATGCGGGTTTGGCTAGCCCCGATTAAAGTGGAAAGCCCGCCTTGGTTAAAACTATGGCGGGCGAAGCCCACATTAAAGGCGGCCTTGGAACGGAAAGCGGGTGTGGTTAACTTCCACTAAAATCCCTTATATTTGTTTTAACATTTAACTCCTCTATCACTATGGAACCTGATTTTAGCAAATACAACACCCACCTCGACATTAAATACAAGCATTTGGAGCGGATAGACATCCCCCAAATGGTGCAAGAATGCACGGACAAATGGTTTAACCAGACGCTTACCCAGGTGAACGAGAGCGTGGTGCGTGTAGGTATTGTGGAAGGTGAGTACCACTGGCATAAGCACGATAATGATGATGAGTTCTTTTTTGTGCTGGAGGGGCAACTGCTGATCGACCTCGAGAATAAGACCATTGAGTTAAATACGGGCCAGGGGACCACTATACCTAAAGGAGTTATGCACAGGCCGCGTGCTCCTAAAAAAACGGTTATGTTGATGGTGGAAACCAGTGCCATACAGCCTACAGGAGACTAAAATAGCCTCTTTTTCAGGCGGCAGAAGAAATACCTTTTATACGTTAAACTGTTTTTCAGGCGGATATGCGAAAGTAAAATAGGCCTGAAAATGACCTTTTTGCGAACAAATGTTAATAAAGATGATTTAGGTCATTCATTTGCTATGCTATATACCATTATATTGCAGTCAGATAACTCCCAACCCGATACTTTTAACCCAGTAATAATGCATGAATAATACTTTTCCGTTTTTCTCGAAGGAAGTAACCGACAAAAGCACCACCCACCGGTTTCTTATTGTTATGGGTATCATGTTGTTCTTCTCGGTTCTTACCATAATAATGTCCTTTACCTGATCTTTCCCCGAGGAAGCTGCCCTATTTTACATTTTCATTCAGTTTGGTTTAAATTTACAGCTGATTT
>DATHNK010000091.1:0-5538 GCA_035486075.1 Bacteroidia bacterium | reverse complement strand
ATTTATAGAAGTTTGCTTGTCTTTATTTTCAGTTACACTTATTGTTTGACCAACTACATCATATATTGTAATAGTTTTTGAACCGGTGTAATTATCGGAGGTCACATTAACTGAATTTTGAACAGGATTTGGATAAACATTGTACCCTGCCGCTTCAGCAGTAAGGTTATCTATGCCTGAAGCAAGAGTTCCTAAAACGGCAACATTATCTAATCTCAGGTTACCGCTATGCAAAGTATCATTGAGGCCTGCACTAGTCATTCTCAAGATAAAGCCTGCATTGCTATTTACATTAGGGTCGCTGGTAAAGTTGATAGAAACGGGCCTCCAGCCACTAACTACAGTAACTGAATCAACATTCTGAAGAGTATCGGGATGCATTCTGCCTCCGGTATTAAATGTATCCATTGCAGCGGTAAGCGGATTCCAGCTTGTGCCACCGTTTGTGCTGTATGAAAACACGGAATTTGGAGCTTTGCTGCTGGATGCACTAAGTGCATAATTGAACATAATATTTTTATATCCTGTGGTAGGAATATAAAATATTAAGTAAGCGTTGGCATTTGGATTTCTCACCTTAATAAAATTATTTCCACCGGCGCTGTCACTGGTTGAAAAATAAGCAGAGTTGCTGCTATAGTCATAATAAAAGGAACCACCGGAAGCAATATCTGTTATACTGTCAAGATACATATTAGGTGAATAAGGGCGGGAATAAACAATATGCGGGTTTGCCGAAGAAAGTACAGTATAAGAAGCTGGCAATGGATTTGTAGCATTCCCAACACTGTCTCCTATGGTGCCGGTGTTAAAGTCCCAGAAATGAATAAGGGCTTGCGCATCAGCTTTAGGTGCTGAAAAAGCCAGTGCAAATGCAAGAATAAAATAGTAGTGGAATTTTGTTTTCATGTTGATTCGTATTTGTTTTTTAGGATTTATTTGTGCTGCAAGATTAGAAAAGGTACTTTATCTGATTATTAATTTAGTGTTAACAAAAAAATGCGGATCAATCAAAAAAGGTCCGTTCCATAGGTGGAACGGACCTTTTTAATCCTAAATCAGATCGTCGCTATTTTACTATCTTAACAGTATACTTATTTCCGGTACTTTCTTCTTTTATCTCCACAAAATATACTCCCGATGTTAAAGAAGAGGTATTGATGCTTGTTTGCCTATCCTTATTTTCTGTAACATTAATTGTTTGGCCAATTACGTTATACAGGGTTATTATTTTAGCTCCGGTGTACTTGTCTGAAACCACATTTACAAAATCACTTACAGGATTTGGATAAACAGTATATCCGGCTTCCTGTGCAGGCAGTTCATCAATACCTGAAGGGCCTGTAGCCCATACAGCTATATTGTCGTAACGGTCGTTGTGGCTGGCGCCCGATGAATAATTTCCGGCTATTTGCCATCTTAATATAAAATTAGGATTATTATTCACAGAAGGATCGCTTGTAAAGTTTATTTGTTCCGGGTACCAAACATCGGTAGCAATAGTAACTGAATTGATAAGAAGTAATGTATCGGGAGTGCGTACACCGCCCACATTAAACGTATCCATGGCTGTTGTTAAGTTTTTCCATGGGCCGGCCATTCCATTAACGCTGTATGAAAGTATGTTGAACTGTGCGCTGCTTGTACCGGAAACGGCAATTGCATACTGCATTGATATGTTCTTATATCCTGTAGTAGGTATGAAAAGATACATTTCGCAACTATCAGACGGATTGCGGGCTCTTATAAACCCATTTCCCAATGCGCTGTCACTTGAAGTGAAATAAGGGTAGTTGCTGCTGCTGTAATCATATATAACAGAGCCGGTGGTATTATCGGCATCTAAAATACTATCCCTGATACCTGTTCCGGCAGCATTGTAGTGTATGGTAGGCCTGGAATAAACAATGTGTCCATGTGCAAGCGAAGGCGCTGCATAAATAGATGTCAGAGGCCATTCACCCATAGTTGAGTCGACTGATTGAGTATGCATATAGCTGTCGGCAGTTCCGAAACTGTCGCTGATGGCGGCTGCAGGAATCTGGTTGAAATCCCAGAATTGCACAAGCATTTGTGCGTTTACTTTTACAGATACACAAACCAGCGTGAAAGCAATGATAAAATAATAATGGAGTTTTGTTTTCATAAAGGGATTTTTTTAGATTAATTTGGTGATGCAAGAGTAGTGCAGCAACTTTACCTCAACATTAACTTCATGATAAGAATTTGATTCGGTAATTAATCGGCCTGAAAAGGGATGTAGTTATAATAAAACATGCAATCACCATCTTCCCGTGGTTAGAATTCAGCAGGGAAGCCTAATGTTAATTTATTGTTAAGATATCATCTGAATATCGAACGAATGAGGCAATCGTTTTAAGTTTGCTTCCAAAATAAGAAGATATTTTTAAAATCAAAAATGCGTCATGAAAAAAACTAAACTATGTACCTTCATTATTATACTGGCAGGATTTATTTCTTCACAAAAAACAGATGCGCAAAGAAATGATACTATCAGAGTAATGGTGTACAACGTACTGGGATTTGGAAATCCAAACAATAATAATTGCCAGGCACCCACACAGGCTTCCATGCCTCCTTTATATGCCGAACTGAAATCCATTGTTCAATTTGCCAATGCCGATATAATAGGCTTGGATAAAATGCAGTGTGTGCAAACAAGCATTTCCGATGTGAATGGAATCTCATCCGTTTATTTTCCTGATACCGTAATTTCCGAATCAATGGATGCGGCCTACCCAGGCAGATATTCCTTTTGTCCTTTTACCGATCTGTCGAGATGTGTTGGCGGAAGTTCCGAACTTGTTTTTTATGACCATAATAAATTGGTATATGTTTCCACTACTCCTATGTATTATGGACAGGAAGACTTTGACATGTTTAAATTCTACTATAATCAGCCTTATTTTAACAGTCCTGATACCACCTACCTCTATGTAATTCTTTGCCACACCATCTCAAGTTCCACATCTACTTCCGGAAGAGACAATGAAGACTCCACGGTCATTAAGAATTTGAAAACCATGTTTACCCATACTCCTAATCTTATATATATGGGCGATTTCAATACCCGTACTTCCACGGAACCGGGTTATGAACTTCTTACACAAACCTCGGATACCAATTTTATATTGAATGACCCACCATTCCATCCGGATGCACATTTTTCTTATCCCGATGACTGGCATAGCGGCAATGCAGATCAGGCCTACTTCACTACCTGTACACGATCAACAACACTTCCGAACTCCTGCGGTGTTACCGGCGGAGCCAAAGACTGGTACGACCATATTTTACTTTCGCCATGGATAGTGAAAGGTATAGATAATATTACATATTTAAAGAACTCCTACAGAACGATCGGAAATAACGGAAACAGGGCAGGCCTGGATGTAAATGACAGCACCACAAGCGGAAAAAATACTTCAGCCCCTTCCAGTGTATTAAATGCGCTTTTCAATTTCTCGGATAAATATCCGGTAGAAGTTACATTAACGGTTAACCCGATTCTTGCAGTCAGGAATATTGAAACAGATCAGGGGAGTATAAAAGTGAATAATCCGGTGGAGAATAATTTGGTGATGCATTTTGATCCCTACCTGAATGGACAGAATATTACGATGGAAATACTGGATGTTTGCGGAAGAAGCCTGTTCCGGTCATCATTACTAATAAACAACACTCTGATAAGCCGGAATATTTCACTTGTTCCCGGAGTTTATTTTATTCATTTCAGCACCGGCGGATACAGCACCACCTTAAAAGTTGTGAAGGAATAAACCCGGGGAGTAATTTCCCTGAAGTAAGAAGCGGGTTCATAAAAAATGCATTAACTCATTGTTACCTGAAATGTAAGTTTCAGATAACAATTATGCGGAACAGGTTAAGTAAATGTTACGCGTATTATCTTATTGCTATTTTCCCGTTTGAAGGGAAAACGGGCGTTATATAAAAATAGTTTTGCGGCGTAAAATAAAAAAAACCATGAAAAAAACCTCCTTGTCAAAACTGAAAACTCTATTCACTTTATTATCTCTTATAACAGTATCCACCGCATTTGCAGCTACAATTAAGGGCCATATAAAAGACGCTAAAAATAACGAAGGACTTATAGGCGCTACTGTGTACCTGAAAGAAAATAATCAAATAAACGATGCCGTTGGACTGGACGGAACTTATGCCTTGAAAAATATTCAGCCGGGAACTTATACTTTGGTTGTTCAGGTTTTTAGTTATGTTACACAGGAAAAGACCGTTACAGTTACCAACGCTACAGATATTATTGTTCAGGATTTTGCATTGCAACCTGATTCCGTTATGCTAAAACAGGTGCAGGTAGTTGGAAGCTATGACAGAGAGTCGGATAACTACTCCAGAAACCTTGAAAAAACCAATGACTATATTCTTAATATCCTGTCTGCAAAAACCATGCTTTTATTGCCTGACATTACGGTGGGCGATGTGCTTCAACGGGTGTCGGGTGTTGTAACTCAAAAATCTGTTACTGGCGGCGGAAAATATGCTATCATTCGTGGTATAGATAAAAGGTACAACTACACTACCATAAATGGGGTGAAAGCTCCAAGCCCCGATTATCAAAATAGCTACGTGCCGTTGGATATGTTTCCTTCAGCAATTTTAGAACGCCTGGAGGTTATTAAGTCACTGCGTCCTGACATGGAAGGCGATGCTATTGGCGGAGTAATGAACCTGGTTCTGAAAAACCCACCTGATTACCTTGCTGTGAGCGCTGAGGCATCGACAGGTTATGGCCAGAATATGTTTAATACCGATTTCAACAGTTTTAATGCAAGCAGTATAAATACAAAATCGCCGGAAGCCATCAATGGCCCCACTTATGCGGCTACTCCTAACGATTTTCCAACCCAGCCATTTAACTATACCCAAGGTAAAGCAGCACCGGACTATTCGGCAGGATTTACTTTCGGAGATCGTTATCTTCATAATAAATTAGGGGTTATTCTTTCCGCTTTGTACGAGAATAGCTATTCCATTACCAATGCTTTTTTTGTAACTCCAAGCGCACAGCCTGACGCCAGCAATGGGCCTAATACGCCTGTTTTTGATGATATTGAAACAAGGGTTTATTCAACCCAGGAAACAAGGGAAGCCGCTCATTTAAAATTAGATTATGATTTCAGCCCTAAACATAAGATCAGTTTCTATACCTTTTATGTAGGCATGAACCAATACCGTACCGATTTTAAGACAGATACCAACCTGGGAACCGGTACAGGAACATATCCCGGAATAGATGGAATCAGCAAGAATTATGAAACAAAAGTAACGTATGAGAATATTTATAACGCCACCCTTCAGGGACAGGATAGTTTAGCGCATGGCCTTCTTTTAGACTGGACAGGTGCCTATTCAAGGGGATTCTCCAATACTCCAGATTGGGGAACTTTATCTACAGGCAGTGCAGCAGGTACAGATCCGGCATTTTATACCTATTCCGGTTGGAGCGGCAGATGGTGGCAGAACACCGATCAGGAT
>DATHNK010000090.1:0-2821 GCA_035486075.1 Bacteroidia bacterium | reverse complement strand
ACATTCTCGTTGTCACGAATGAGGCGTACGTTAAACTGGTCAAGGAGCAATTACCAGACTTAGATGCTTCAAATATATTGAGTGAACCAGCACGTAAAAATACTGCGCCTTGTATTGCTTACGCCGCATATCGTATAGCTTCTATTAATCCAAAGGGATTAATGGTGGTGGCACCGAGCGATCACCTTATTACTAAAGAAGAAACATTTCTTAAGGCTATTCGTTCCTGCTTTCGAAAAGCAGCTTCAGAGGATTGTCTTGTAACATTGGGCATTAGCCCTACTCGCCCTGACACGGGGTACGGTTATATTCAGTTTAAGGAATCTGATGTAAAAGAAAAGGATAATCGAATTAAAAAAGTTAAAACGTTCACCGAAAAACCCGATCAGCAAATGGCAAGGTCGTTTCTGGATAGCGGTGATTTTTTGTGGAATTCCGGTATTTTCATTTGGAGTGTTCCAAGTATTTTGAAAGAACTGGAGCGTAATTTGCCTGAAATTAATTCGCTTTTCAGTGAAGGTATAGCTTTCTATAATACACCAAAAGAAAAAGCATTTATCAAAGAAGCATATAGCAAATGCAAAAATATTTCAATTGATTATGCTGTAATGGAAAAGGCGGAAAATGTATATGTACGATCGTCTATTATAGGATGGAGCGATTTGGGTACATGGGGCTCGCTTTATGATCATATTGGAAAAAATGAAGATTCCAATGCTGTAGTAGGTAAGAATGTAATGCTTTATCAGGCGAAAAACTGTATTGTCCATGTGCCCAAAGATAAATTAGTGGTTATAGAAGGCTTGGAGGGATATATTGTGGCGGAATCTGATGGAATTCTGCTTATATGTAAGAAAAAAGAAGAGCAGCAGATACGGAATATTGTGAACGATGTAAAAGTGAAACATGGGGACCGTTTTGTTTAGGATCTCATTACTTACTCACCTGATTCATTAACATCCAGTAGAACCCCAGATCAACTACTGTTTTTGAAAAATTGTCAAATTCAACAGGTTTGACTATATAACTGTTTGCCCCCAACTCATAGCATTTTTTAATATCGGGATCTTCAGCAGAAGAAGTGAGAATTACGACCGGAATAGATTTTGTACGAGGGTCGGATTTGAGCTTGGCAAGAACTTCCATACCATCTATTTTAGGCATTTTAAGATCCAACAATATAACCCTTGGTTGGTTCTCCGGACTAAGCACCGATTCCTCATTTTTTCCGAAAATAAACTCCAGCGCTTCCACTCCGTTTTTTAGGTGAACTAGTTTATTTGCGAGATTTTGTTTTTTTAGCGCCCGTATAGCTAATGCAGCATCATCCGGGTTGTCTTCAACAAGCAGAATTTCAAGATCTGATTTGTTCACAGTTTTCAGTTTTATTTTAAAGTAGATTATAATTACTCCGTTTCAACTAATTCAGAGGAGATGTTATTAAGCTCCATATTTAGGAATGAGCGTTGATGTATTGCTTTTGGGGGCTGGTTAGCATTATACCACATTGAGAATAGTGACAGTTTTTTAGAAGCCAATCTTTCCCAAGATAACCATTTTATTAAGTGAATATTTTCTGAATCTTAAGAAGTAAAAGGACAAAGAAGATATTTATATTTTTAGACAAACATAAGGCTTTCAAAAATGCTCTCTTAAAGAAGAGAATTGTAAAAATATGCAATTTTTAGATGATATATAGCAACTAAAGGCTGCTTTTGCTGCTGTTCAGGTATGTTAATATTTATCAGGGTAAAATAAGTCCTTTTTACGGACGCTACATCCGAGTAGATAATGGTGGTATTTACATGCTAGGATGTACGGCCTGGAAAGGTAGGGAAATGCACTTTTTTACGGTGCCGCTTCTTGATTAGGGGAGTTTATTTATATTTTTGCAGAACAATAAAAAAAACAGCACTAACCGGTTTCACTATGAACAAAGGACCTATTTCTCAATTTATTGAAAAGCATTATAAACATTTCAATTCAGCGGCACTGGTAGACGCAGCGAAAGGTTATGAAACGCATTTGCTGGAAGGCGGAAAGATGATGGTTACTCTTGCTGGAGCAATGAGTACTGCTGAGCTTGGAAAATCCTTTGCTGAAATGATTAGACAAGGTAAGGTGGATATCATATCCTGCACAGGGGCTAATCTGGAAGAGGATATCATGAACCTTGTTGCACATTCGCATTATAAAAGAGTACCCCATTACAGAGATCTGAGTCCTGAAGATGAATGGGATTTACTTGAAAATCATTATAATCGAGTAACGGACACCTGTATACCGGAAGAGGAAGCTTTTCGTCGTTTGCAAAAACACATTCACAAAATATGGAAAGATGCGGAAAATAGCGGAGAGCGATATTTTCCGCATGAATACATGTACAAAATATTGCTTTCCGGAGAATTAAAGCCCTATTATGAGATAGACCCAAAAGATTCATGGATGCTCGCAGCAGCAGAGAAAAATATTCCAATTGTGGTTCCTGGCTGGGAGGATTCTACCATGGGTAATATATTTGCGTCGTATTGTATTAAAGGGCAAATGAAGGCCTCTACGATGAAGTCGGGTATTGAATACATGGTGTGGCTAGCCGATTGGTATAAGAAGAATTCGTCAGGAAAAGGTGTTGGTTTTTTTCAGATAGGAGGAGGTATTGCAGGTGATTTTCCGATTTGTGTTGTTCCAATGATGTATCAGGATTTAGAATGGCATGATGTTCCTTTCTGGTCTTATTTCTGCCAGATATCCGACTCTACCACCAGCTATGGTTCATACTCGGGAGCCGTTCCGAACGAGAAAATAACCTGGGGTAAATTGG
>DATHNK010000089.1:0-3429 GCA_035486075.1 Bacteroidia bacterium | reverse complement strand
TCCACACTCCGATCAGCATTATGTTTTAGATGCGCCCGGATTGTCAGAAGTTTACTTTGCGTGTGATGGAG
The DNA here is from genome assembly GCA_035486075.1 of Bacteroidia bacterium. Lineage (GTDB taxonomy): Bacteria > Bacteroidota > Bacteroidia > JABEUT01 > JABEUT01 > JABEUT01. The sequence goes on along the minus strand of DATHNK010000089.1, from coordinate 3,358 downwards.
GGCTGTCTTCTATGAGTTATTCAACTTTTTCATTAACAGTAGTTCCGTCAGTGTTAAATACTATCTGGAATAATAGTGGCCTCGACATTGCACAGGTAGATGGTTTTTCGGGTGCCGGTAGTGATACTACTTTGTATGTCACCGGAGAGTTGGATAGGAATGGGGAAATTTATGATTTTTCAACTACTGCCCAGGTTAAAAATCCGGGGTATTGGGAGAATGAAGGTGGCCTTGTTGATGAGTTCGATAATGATACAGTTTTGTATAACCCTATAAATGGTGATCATTACTGGGTTTCGGGTGACGGTGGAACATCATTTGGAGGCGACCTTTGTACATATGAACCAACTTCTCCTACCAATATTGCCCCGGGTACAGTAGATTGTGAGCTTGCTCCCTGGGCTGATAATAGTTTTTTTCAGGACCCTTCAAGGCCGGGTAAAATGTATTACGGCACAAACTATCTAAACCAGTTAGATCAGGGTTTGTTTGTTGTAAAGCTGCGTCCTTTTGTGGCATTTAGCAGGCCATGGACCGCTGCCCAGGTTTTAGGTGGAGCAATATCGCCTATTTATAAAAATGGCTTTTATGCATTCACAACAAACAGAGTATATGCGGTACCCGATACCGAAAGTGCGTATGTGATAAAGTTTATTGGCGCTGATATTGATAACTGCTGGGCAGGACACAATGAAGATGCAGCGAATTGGCAATTAATGTTACCTAACTATAGGGGTGTATATGCCGGTACACCATGGAGTTACACCTTCGCCGAAAGTGATCTGTTAAATATACACATAGGCGCAATGGTTGTAAGTACATGGAACCCTAATAAAATATGGATAGCATGTGCACCAACATCAAAGTATCCGTTGCTTAAGGTTATGCAATATGATGGTACCAACTGGACTGATTACAGTAATGGTATCCCGGCGGGAGATGTGGCCAGAAGTTTGGTTATGGAGATAGGAACCAATGATGGAATGTATTTAGGCACAAATCGTGCAATATATTACCGGAATGCAACTATGTCAAGCTGGGTAGTATTTAATGATGGGCCACTACCGGAAGTAATGATGTCGCAATTGGAAATAAATTATTACGAAAATAAATTGCGTGTCGGAACTTATGGAAGAGGAATATGGGAGTCATCGTTTGAATGTCCGTCAAATACAAACCTGACATTCACCAGTTCTTCGGCATCTGAGTTTGATGAAGCATCGCAAAGCATCACATCTACTGCAAATGTTGCTTCTTCAAGTACTGTGTATTACAGGGCCGGGCAAGATGTTATTCTTAACCAGGGATTTTATGCTGTTCCCGGCAGTAATTTTTATGCCTTCGTTCATCCTTGCAGTGGCTCAGGTAACAGCATGATTGATAGACCTGAAGGTGGGCCAACCAGTGTGGGTAATTCAATTAAAGGCGCTCAGAATGAAAATTATCGTATAGAAGTATATCCTAATCCGAGTGGCGGAAAATTCACTGTGCAATTACCTGAGGATGGGGTAAGTGAAGTTCATGTTTATAATCTTTTAGGTAGCGAAATATATACCGGAACAGGTTTGAGCAAGCAGGTGGAAATTAACCTGGGTGAACAACCAAAGGGAATCTATTTTGTAAGAGCTATTGAAACTAAAACGGGAGAGATAGATGTTAAGAAGATAATGATTCAATAAAGCGAAGCGAAATAAATATCTTCTCACCAGAAATAGAAAGCCCTGCATTATTGCAGGGCTTTTTTATGATATGATATATATCATGTAATGAACTTTTCATTAGTCTACTTTTGATGAAAATAAAAGCATGGAAACAAAGGACAGCAACGGAGCAATATTAGCCGACGGAGATACAGTAACCTTAATAAAGGAACTTAAACTAAAAGGCTCATCGCAGACCTTGAAAAGGGGAACCGTAGTGAAAAAAATACGACTGACCGATAGCGTTGAAGAAATTGATTGCCGTATTAATGGCAGTGAAATTGTTCTGCGGACAGAGTTTGTAAAGAAGTCCTAATCTGTGATGAATGGAACGCTGATGACGCTGATTGAACGGATGTTCACTGATAGAATCCATCTGTGTTTTCTGTGGCCATTCATACACCAATATTTTAATAACGGTAAGGAATAACTGCATGACCCGATAAGAACTTTGTAGGATTCCTCGTTACACTCGGAATGACAAGGGCTTTTTAAGGGGGAGAGAAGAAGTGGCGCAGGCGAAGCCTGCGCCACTTCTTCTCTAATAGCCAGGCAATGAAGTTGTCATTCAGAACGGAACGAAGTGTAGTGAAGAATCCTACCCCAAAAAAGCAATAAACCGCAAAAATCCGTTAGGTCCGTGTTATCCGTGTTCTATTTAGTCACTATCTCGTTAATGGTCTCTTTATATTTCGGGTGGGTGGTTTTCATTATCTCATCCCAAAAACGGAAATAGAGTCCGTAGTTATCATTAAAGTATTTGTGGTGCATATTGTGGTTGGTTGATGTGTTCAGCCATTTGCCAACAGGAGAATTGATTATCCACTTCGGGTAAATTTCATAACCTAAATGCCCGTAAACATTGTAAGCAATCATTATAAGTCCGAATGCAAGCAGCGCATATGCATGAATAGGAATGGTAAATACAATAACATACACTACAGATCCTTCAAGCACTGCCTCCAACGGGTGAAAGGCATAAGCAGCCCATGGCGATGGGTTGGTTGACTTGTGATGTACCAGGTGGAATGTCTTAAAAAGTTTTGGGTGGTGTATTAGCCGGTGCATCCAGTAAAAATATGTATCGTGAATTACGAGCGCGAGAAAAATGGTGACAAAGAAATATACCCAGCCATGATCGCTGATACTGCTATATACTCTAGTATAGGGCCTGAGCATTGATCTGTTAAGTGCAGAATAAAGGCAGAGCGAAATAATAAGCAGACTCGACATTGAATATAAAATCTCTCTCAGGTAATCTTTCCGTTTGGGTGAGTTAGGTTGTATTTTAATACCCACAAATTTTTTGCTGAACAAAACATAAAACACGAGGAATGCCAGCCCGGCAAAAATGATGTAGCGAAGTGTTAGCATTTCGAAGACGAAGAAATAGCTTTTGGGGGCCATAATGCAGGGGCTTTATTTTGTATTACAAAAATAAGCTAAAATGTTTTACAGCCCCTTTGAATAACGAATATCGAACATGGAATATTGAATGGCGAAGTTTACGGGAATTTTTCTGTTTTAATACCCCAGAGGGGTATAATATTTGTAGCCCCGAGTGTTAACTCGGGGATTCAAAGAACACCCCAACCTGTGTCCCCCTCCAAAGGGGGACAAGTAGCGGCACGTGAGGTGACAAGAGAATGAAAAGGAAA
>DATHNK010000088.1:0-2682 GCA_035486075.1 Bacteroidia bacterium | reverse complement strand
CAGATACAACGCGCTATAAACCCTGCAGGTATAAATCTTATCGTAGTACCGGAAGCCCAATCCCTTGGCTCAGGTATGGATGAGATTATCGAAGAGTGCAATAGTCTCGGTGTGCAGTATATTATGGAAGTCACTGAACGTAAGCAGCCATTTAAGATAAAATTTGAGGAAGAATTTTTAGGAAAACCGCAAAAGTAGGATGCAGCAGTCTTTAAAAAGTATAAGAAAAATAGATTTTTACAACCCTAATTTCGAGGAGTATTTTGTTAGGCTCATGGACAATATTACCGATGAACAAAGGGAAAAGATACCTTTTGATACCCGGTATAAGCTGTATGGGGGGGGTAAGACCGCTAAGGTAGAAAAGCTCAGTTTTGGGGAGAAGATATTTATAAGTGAAGTAGTTTTTGGTAAAACTATCATCATCTCTGTATCTGATTATGAAAATGGCATTAATTGCAGTGATGTAGGCGCCGCCGTAAAAGCCCGTCAGCAGAAGATAAAGAATAGTGAGGCGCTGGAAGCCATGGAAGCAACCGGTACATTTATCCTTTCAGGTAAGAATTTTACCGAGGCATTAATGTACATGAACCACCTGCAAACAAGCGGCATATACAACCTGGTCCGCAAACACGTGCCCAATGCCAATCACCACCGCAATAAACAGTACCTGTCGCAGCGGGATTCTTTTTTAACCATGATCAAGTTCCTTTTGAACTATGAAGCCAATAAAAGACAGATCCCTCTTACTTATCAGGGTATGGACATGCCAGCATGGTGGGCACTCCTTTATTTCCAGGAAGAAAGATTTGCTAAAGATTTCTATAACAAAGATTTGAAGTATGCGTACAATAGCGATAAATCAAACCTGCATAAGGGAATGAAGCGCATACACGCCATGGGCCTATTGGTACATCGGCGAATTGGTAAACAGGATAAGTATGTTATCTCGGCCAAAGGCGCAGAGTTATTAAGCAGGATCGTTAATACTATATTATTAAAACCATTTTGATCATGCTTATCGCAAAAAAAGACATCCTTTCTACGTTAGCGTTCCTTGCCATCAACCGGGCCGCTTATTGTTTGCCATGGGACTTCGAAGAAGCCCTTGAATTAATTGATACCGAAATTGATGTAGAATGGTATCCAAAACTGGATGAGGACAGCGGCTATTTCAGGTTTGAAAATATAAAGGTTTTCGAACATGAATTATCCACATTGCTTTTCAGGGTAGACAAATTCAAAGCATGGGGCCTTTCGTTGAACGAAAGCACAAAGGAAGGTGTAATCGTTAATCCCCATCGCAATAGACCGGAACCTTCTCAAAGGGGTGCCCACAAGAGCGATGATTTTATCGACCTGGATGAGCTCATAAAAGGTACTGTTAATTATATTATGACCACGAGAGGGTCATGGAATAATAGAACAACAGGTAATGCGACCTTATCGTGGGAGCCAGATCTTCCGATCGAATGCGCTATTAATTCCTTGATCAAAAGCCATAAGGTGAATACAAATGAGATCAGCGATGGCTATCATACCTTTCATCAGCTTTATGAACACAGGATTGTTAATTACCTGACACTTGCTAAGTTGCTGGCTACTAACCCTGCATTTATTGAATCTAAATACCGTGTTTGGAAATCGCAGCTGCATAGCGATGGTTCTTCTTTCGAAGGATGGTTCGCTTTGGGTATATGTGAAGGTGAGGGTGATCAGATCACCTATCATCTGCCAATGTCTTATTGGGATAAATGCTGGTTTGCAGAAGCATTGGATATGGCACCAAAATGGGACGGACATTCCTCGCAAGATGTATTGGACCGATTACTTGCAATAATTTAATCTTAACATAAAATGGAAAACGAAGAATCATCGCCGCAATACCTCGAAGCAATTGCGGAAGTTAAAAAAGGAAAAATAATGTTTTTGCCTGAATGGGGCGGTTGGTGGTATGAGCTTGCCGACCAACTATATGTATTCACAAAAGATAATGAATTCGTTGATACCCCTCACATTCATGAATATTCCGGAAGAACGGAATGGCTAACCTCTGATTTGTCTCCGGAGCAAATGGTCCGTATGATAAAAGGAATACGGGTTTCAATTGACCATGTAATTAAACAAGCTACGGCAGGCATGTCTCCTTCAAGAGAACTTTCGCTGGTAAAAACGGAATTGCAACTCGCGTCCATGTGGTTTGGTTATGCACTGCATGAGCTCAATATGCCTAATCCTTACCCGGAATCTTATAATCCATCAAGCCCTGTTATTGAGAAGCATGCTGACCTGGCCGAACAACCTGCGTACTTCCAGAATGAAATTTCATCGCTGGATGAAACCGGTAAGATAAAGTTCCTTCGCAAGTTTATCAAATGCCTCATTAATGGCTTTGACTGGATTGTAAAATATCATATAGGCATGCGCAGATATAAACCAATGACTGTTTCAGGTTTGTTGCCGCCAGCCGGCGTAACTGCGGTTACACATCTTTTCAATGGCAATCTCTGGCTTGGCCAATGCTTAAATAATATCCGGACTGAATCGGAAAAGCAATAACTTTACAAATATTAACTGACCTACCATGAAAAAAATGCTTATGATGGCAGTTGTCAGCTTACTGCTGACGGGCTGTAAAAAAGAACACGCTGAATACCGGCTTACGCCAAAGTTTAAAAAGGG
>DATHNK010000087.1:0-9687 GCA_035486075.1 Bacteroidia bacterium | reverse complement strand
TTAATAACTAGGAATTAGAAATCTATTTTAATAGTTTTTCTACTTCTTGCTTCAGTATGGGCATGTGCGTAATGATAATTGCCCAAATTTCGGAATTTTCAATATCGTCATACCCATGAATAAGTTTGTTGCGGGTATTAACTATTTTACGTGCATTGCTCAGTGGTAAATCGGGGTTTATTTTTAGAAGATTATTTACAGCTTCGCCAATAATTTCAATATTCCTTTCCACTGCCTGTTGAAGCATGAGGTTATTTTGATAATCTTCAAATTTTTTTGAACCTGCCAAGTATTGCTCAATCTTTAAGATGGCATTATGAACGTCAAATAATAATTTATTAGTTTCTCTACTCATAAATTTTTATTTTTTTCTCATTGAGTTCCTCAATAAAATAAGGATTTTTAAGGGAATTCTCCGTAACCAAATCAATATTCCTATGCAATGTATCTTCCAAAGCAATTTGCAAATCAAGCAAAGCTTCTCCTTTTTCCAATGGTGGTATATCATCTCTAAAGTTGACAAGGAAGTCTACATCACTTTTCTCATTAAACTTATCTGTTAGCGCGGAACCAAAAAGAAAAGCCCGAGTAACTTTATATTTTTCAAATAGCTTAACAACTAAGGGCAATTTATTTTGTATTTCAGAGTGTATCATTTGTCGGCTTATAAATATAATGGCTCTTACTTCAATGATTTTTGAGCCATATAAGGCCTGTCAGGTGGTAACGCCAATGTTTGATTACGAGGGTCAATGATTACATCCAAATCTTCCATAGGTATAGCACCCAATAATACTTCGGTATTGCCAGGTAACACCATGGCATTGCAATTGGTACCCCGATTGATAAAATTGACAGTTAGTGGGCCTACAACTTCTATTTTTTTTAATGTACCGTCTGCCAATTGTGCTGTTTCATATCTTACATGTTCCAAACCTAATTGGTTCTTGATGCTCTCGTTTATACACATCATATATACTCCGCTATCTACAAGGCATTTGACTTTTTCCCTGCGGATTTCAGTTTCTTTGATAAATCCCCTTTTGTGCAATAATATATCTCCCGGATTTACCAATTCTATTTCAGCATATACTAATCCCATATTCATAGGTGTTATTAGTTACTTGTAAAGTGCAAAGTTAGGAAAATATGAGGGAGGTTGTTTTATCATTCAAAATTAATTCATTATGGCTTATCAATTACCATACGCTCTGTAAATCTCCTAATAGGTGATATGCCATTATTTTCTTGTAACCACTTTTCATAAAATTCAGTTTCAGGTTCTGCCATATTTATTGCAAACTCCATACCCATTATCACAATTATAAAGTACATTATTCCTTCTTGAGTATATAAAAAGTCAAACTCATGTAAAATTTCATAGGGTTCAGGATGATGGATTGGGTCAATAAATCTCGCCTCTTCACCGTAAATTCTTCTTTGACTGTATTTCCAAAATTTTCCAATACCAAATCTGGCATAGTTTCTTATTGGATTCAACTCTTCATTTGATACTAATTCATCAATCCAGTAACTGTCACCTTTTATTTTGTAGGCAAGAAATTCAAGACCTACCTTTGCCAAAAAACGTGATACTTCATAATCATTTTCTGCTGGTTTATCTATTATTGGAATTATTAGTCTATTTAATTTACCTGAACTAATGAGGTCTATAATATGCTTATCTTTTTGTTCTAAAATGAAGCCATTTTTATCAAAGCACACGTCAGCCCACCCGCCCTCTTTATGAGGAAATAGAACTTTATCAGGAACGAGTCTTCTTTTTTTTGAAGTGATAAAATTTCTGGATCTTACGCTTTTAAAGTATGGGTTTTCTAAAACTGGTTTCTCAACTTTTGAAGCAAAATAGTTGTTGCAATCATCACATACAATACCCTTTTGTAAATAGTGTTCCTTATTACCCAATGATTCTGGAAGAATATGCTCAATACTCTTTGAGTTGGCAGATGTTTTTTTGCAAAATATACAATTCATTACCTGCCCGTTAATTAAAATGCATATTCCAAATATACTAACCTTTCAGCACCTAAAAACTCACCAAAACCCGCTTTTCACTTTTCACTTTTCACTTTTCACTCATTTTCCGTTACCTTTGCGCTTCAAAGCCATTGTTTATTATGCAAGCCGAAGTACCACCCTATCAGCCGAAGAATAAAATAAGAATCGTAACCGCCGCCTCTTTGTTTGACGGGCACGATGCCGCCATTAACATTATGCGCCGCATAATGCAGGCAAGCGGGGCGGAGGTTATCCACCTCGGTCACGACCGCAGCGCACAGGAGGTAGTCAACTGCGCCATACAGGAAGATGCAAACGCCATTGCGATGACTTCATACCAGGGCGGACATAATGAGTACCTGAAATATATGTTCGACCTGCTCAAAGAGCAAGGCTGCGGACATATTAAAATATTTGCCGGAGGTGGGGGGGTAATACTTCCATCCGAAATAGCAGACCTGCATAAATACGGCATTGCCCGTATCTATTCCCCTGATGATGGCCGCAAAATGGGCCTTCAGGGCATGATTAACGATATATTGGAAAAGTGCGATAAAGTTCCTTCTTCTTCCGGCGTTGACAATTACATTAAAAACCTGAAAAAGAAAGAAGCCAAATCTATTGCCAGCCTTATTTCCATCGTTGAGAATTATCCTGATAAAGCGACTGAGGTTCATAAAAAGATAGAGAAACTTACAAAAGGTAAAAACATCCCTGTGCTTGGAATAACAGGCGTTGGCGGGGCAGGTAAGTCTTCGCTTATCGATGAAATTATTAGGAGGTATTTAATAGACTTTTCAGTAAAAGGAGATACCCAAAAAGGAAAAACGATTGCCATACTTTGTGTTGACCCATCCAAGCGCAAGACTGGCGGAGCCTTGCTGGGTGACCGTATCCGCATGAATGCAATTGCAAATCCGCGGGTTTATTTGCGTTCACTTGCAACAAGGCAAAGTCATTTAGCGCTTTCACAAAGCATATCTAAAGCTGTAGAAATATTAAAAACTGCCGAATATGATCTGATATTATTGGAAACGTCCGGCATCGGGCAATCAGATACCGAAGTGGTAGATTATTCCGATGTATCACTTTATGTAATGACACCCGAATATGGCGCTGCAAGCCAGTTAGAAAAGATTGATATGCTCGATTATGCCGACGTGATTGCTATCAATAAATTCGATAAGCGTGGAGCTGCCGATGCCTTAAGGGATGTGAAAAAACAATACAAGCGCAACACCAAAGCTTTTACGGCCAAGGATTCCGACTTGCCCGTTTTTGGCACAATCGCTTCCCAATTCAATGACCCTGGGATGAACAGGCTCTATAAGACTGTGATGGATACTATCGTCGCTAAAACTAAAGCAGACCTGCATTCTACTTATAAACATTCCGAAGAGCAATCTCAAAAAGTATTTATTATTCCGCCGGAAAGAGTAAGGTATTTATCAGAAACAACTGAAACTATCCGCAACTATGACAAGTGGACGGACGACCAAAGTGAAATTGCCGAGAAGCTTTATGCACTGCACAAAGTAGAGGAAATGCTTGCCCGAACTGATGATAAATTAGGCGGGGTTGCCGATGCTTCCCTAAAGAAAATCACCCAAAAAAGAGTTAAGGAATTAGAAGAAAAACTTACACCTGCAAACAGGAAACTGTTGCAAGGTTGGGAAGCTGAAATGCAGCGATACATTGATGAGTACTATGTTTACAATGTGCGTGGGAAAGATATTAAAGTCAAGACGCATACCGAGTCGCTGTCGCATACACAAGTCCCAAAGATAGCGGTGCCTAAGTACAAAGCCTGGGGAGAGATATTGCATTGGTGCTTGCAGGAAAACTTTCCGGGACATTTTCCATATACGGCGGGAGTTTATCCGTTCAAGCGTTCAGAAGAAGATCCTACCCGTATGTTTGCGGGAGAAGGCGGGCCGGAGCGTACCAACAAGCGTTTCCATTATGTGAGTGCAGGAATGCCTGCCAAAAGGCTCTCTACAGCATTTGATTCCGTTACATTGTATGGCCGCGACCCGGAATATCGTCCTGATATTTATGGAAAGATTGGTAATGCGGGTGTTTCTATTTGCTGCCTCGATGATGCCAAAAAACTTTACTCAGGTTTTAACCTTTGCGACCCAAAGACATCCGTCTCCATGACCATAAACGGGCCTGCTTCTATACTGGCAGCTTTTTTTATGAATGCAGCAATTGACCAGCAATGCGAGTTATACATAAAGCAAAACGGACTCGAAGCAGAAGTAGAAAAGAAGATAAAAAACCATTTTAAAAAGAAAGGTGTAAAACGCCCTGCTTATAATGGTGCATTACCAAAAGGCAATGATGGCCTCGGCCTTATGCTGCTTGGTATTACAGGCGATCAGGTTCTTCCGAAAGATGTATATGAAAAGATAAAAGCATTTGCATTATCAAGTGTGAGAGGTACTGTTCAAGCGGATATTTTAAAAGAAGACCAGGCGCAAAACACTTGCATATTCTCTACTGAATTTTCGCTTAGGCTAATGGGTGACGTTCAGCAATATTTTATACAAAATAAAGTACGCAATTTTTATTCGGTTTCTATTTCAGGCTACCATATTGCCGAAGCGGGCGCTAATCCTATTACACAGGTGGCATTGACTTTGGCAAACGGATTTACTTACGTTGAATACTACCTTTCCCGTGGAATGAAAATTGATGATTTTGCTCCTAATCTTTCTTTCTTTTTCTCGAATGGAATTGACCCTGAATATGCAGTAATAGGTAGGGTTGCACGTAGGATATGGGCTAAATCTATGAAGTTGAAATATGGCGGAGACGAGCGCTCACAAATGTTGAAATACCACATTCAAACATCCGGCCGTTCTTTGCACGCCCAGGAAATTGATTTCAATGATATACGCACCACTTTACAAGCATTGTATGCTATTTACGACAACTGCAATTCGCTTCATACGAACGCTTACGATGAAGCCATTACAACCCCTACCGAGGAAAGCGTACGGCGTGCAATTGCGATTCAACTTATCATTAATCGCGAGTTGGGATTGGCTAAAAATGAAAACCCATTGCAGGGTTCATTCATTATTGAAGAATTGACCGACCTCGTAGAAAAAGCCATCATGGCGGAGTTTGACAGAATTACGGAAAGAGGTGGAGTGCTTGGTGCAATGGAAACTATGTATCAGCGAGGAAAAATTCAGGAAGAAAGTTTGTATTATGAAACCATGAAACATACGGGAGAATATCCTATTGTTGGGGTTAATACGTTCCTCTCTTCCAAAGGCTCACCGAGCATCATTCCTAAAGAAGTTATCCGTTCAACTAAAGAGGAGAAAGAATTCCAGATTCATATGCTGGACAGTATGCATAAAGCCAATGCTGATAAGATATCCAAACTATTGAAAGAACTTCAACTGGCAGCCATCCACAACCAAAACCTTTTCGAAAAATTAATGGAAACGGTACATTTCTGCTCCCTCGGACAGATCACCAATGCACTTTTTGAGGTAGGGGGGCAATACAGGAGGAATATGTAAGGGTGCCCTATTCCTTACTTTCCCCATGAGGGAAAGCGTGTTATTTTCTATTAGCCGAATCCTTTGTCTATGCTCGACAGGCATCTAAAACCCTTGAAATAGTTGTGGCGACCTTTTCGAGGTCATTCAATATTTCATCATTTGTAAATCTAATGACTTTTATTCCAAGATTGGTAATCTCTAATTCTCTCCCTTCATCTCTTTCAGCAACGATTTCATTTTGATGGATGCCTCCATCAATTTCTATTACTAACAAGACCTCGTGGCAATAGAAATCCGCAATAAACTTTCCTATCGGGTGCTGTGCCCTAAAGCGATAACTTCCATTTTTATTTTTTCTTAATCTTTCCCATAAAAGCAATTCGGTTTCAGTCATTTCTTCCCTCAACCTTTCAGCCCTTTTAAGCATTTCTGGAGAAGCGCCATAATAAAAAGGTGCATTAATTCTTTTCATTTTCATAGTACAGCAAAAATAGGAAAAGTTCCTTTTTAGAAAATGGAAAATTACAGAAAACGAATACGCTTTCCCTCTTGGGGAAAGCAGGGAATGGGGCAGATAAGGACAGTACAGAAGGAATATGTAATTAGTGTGAAGGCTTTACTTGGTCGGCTTTATCACCTTAATTGGTAATTCTAGAAAATAGTTCCTGCAATTCTCTTTACTGATTCTGATTTGCCCATGGTGTAAAAGTGTATACACGGAACGCCAAACTTAATCAGCTCTTTACATTGCTTAATGCCCCACTCAATACCTATTTCCTTCACTTTCTTTTCATCATCGGTTTTTTCCATAGCATCTGCCAACTCTTCAGGCACTTCAATATGGAAAAACTTGGGCAGGCTTTGCAATTGCTTTTTATTGGAGATGGGTTTAATTCCCGGAATGATGGGCACATTAATACCATTATCCCGGCATAACTTCACATAGTTGAAATATTTTTCGTTGTCATAGAACAACTGTGTAACAATATACTCCGCTCCGGCCTCTACTTTGGCTTTTAAATGCTTCAAATCCGTTCCGAAATTAGGACATTCAAAATGCTTTTCGGGATAACCTGCTACTCCGATGCAAAATCCTCCATTGGTAGTATGCTCTACCATCTCTTCTTCATATAGATATTTGCCATCGTTCAAAGCAACTATCTGCTTTACCAGATCAATAGCATGAATATTACCATTTGGTTCAGGAACAAAAGAACTCTCCGTTTTAACCGCATCGCCACGCAAGGCAAGTATATTATCTATCCCTAAAAACTGCAGGTCAATAAGGGCGTTCTCCGTTTCTTCCTTGCTGAACCCTCCGCAAATAAGGTGGGGAACGGTATCTATCTTATATTTATTAATAATGGCGGCGCAAATTCCAACCGTTCCCGGCCGTTTGCGGACCGATATTTTCTCCAGGTATCCACCTTCACGCTTTTTATAAATATATTCTTCGCGGTGATAAGTAACATTAATGAAAGAAGGATTAAACTCAATCAAAGGGTCAATACTTTCATAAATGGAGTTGATGCTCTTACCTTTAAGGGGAGGCAATATTTCAAATGAAAATAGGGTCGATTTGGACTTATTTAGGTGTTGTATTACTTTCATATCAGTTTTGTTTTGGAGTAGGGTTCACAGTTGATCTTTCAATACTTATTCCCGCATCCATGATCATGGGAAGGCTGTCAACCCGCATAGCTTGTGTAAGCATAAATTCATACATACCGGGCTTGCGGAATTTCACATTCCGCTTGAAAAGAATCTTATTATCCCAAATATCGCCTAACCCGTCGCCCAGCCATTTGCCGTTGGCATCAGCCAGAATACATTCCATGGTATCCCGCTCATCTATTCTCATAGGCGATTTAATATCGATAAACAGGTAAAGGTTACTGAAATCATAACTGTCTGCATTCCGCATGGTAACAAAAATATTATATTTATTCACCGTGTCTGTTACCGGAACATCAAATACAAGAGGCTTGTTCATATCCCATATGTTATCAGGAATAGTAACACATTTCCTGTATAGCACATCCTTATTGCAGGAGGATAACAGAACAAAAATAAACAGGCTAAAAGATAGAATTCTCAAATTCACTGTTTTAAACAAGTTGCAAAATTAACTATTATTCTATATTTGCTCCCCCGAGATGACCTATTACGCTAATTCGGAAACATTTTTTTAAACTATTAATGGAGCAATATCCAGTGTTAGACTTAGTAATTGTCGGGGCTCAAAAGTCTTTCACCACTTCATTAAAGACCTATCTTGGAGAACATCCATCCATTATTTCGCATCCCCAGCAGGAGATGGCCTATTTTACCGACGATAATGAATATGCATTGGGATATAAAAGAGCCCTCGCCCATTATTTTAAAGGTATTGAACATGCCAATGGCAAAAAGTTAATAGCTAAAAGCGCCATCCTTTATAACTATGAGGAAGGGATCAAAAGGCTGTATAACCACAACCCCAAGTGCAAAATTGTACTGAATCTGCGTAATCCGGTGGACAGGGCCTATTCCGCCTATCTTATGGAGTATAATTATGCGGATGTAACTTTCCCTTTTGAAGAAATTAAAACTATAGCTGAAAAGGCGGATCCTGATTATTTTCCCTATACTCTTTTTATAGACGGAGGCAACTATGCCAAGCATCTTAAAACCATTTATAAATACTTCCCTGAAGAGCAGGTTAAGATCATACTGTTTGAGGAACTGAAGGAGGACTCCCTTAAAGTATGCCGGGAAATATTTAAATGGCTGGAGGTGGATAATACATTTACACCGGAAATAAAAGTGCATAACCCCACTATGAAAAGAGGCTCGAAGTTTTATGCAAAACTTGCCATTACCTTGTTGAAAAGAAGCCCGATCCTGAGAAAAACCGCGAGTTTAATAATACCTACCTACTACAACTATAAAATAGGTGATTTCATACGAAACCTAAACAGGACCAATCAAAAATACCCTGCTATGGACCACGCCACCAGGGAATATCTTTTAAACTACTTCAAGGATTCCAACAAAGAGTTGGAAGAGATGATAGGCAGAAAGGTTACCATACTCTGGAATAAGTAATTTATTTACCAGTAGCTAATTCATTGAAGTAACCCAGGTATTTTTCTTTTTCGGAATTTTTAGAATATTGTTCCAAAACCGTCTTTCTGGCTTCTTTGCCCATATTTTCTCTTAACCCGGTATCATCTATAAGGCGTGAAAGTTTTTCAAACCACTCATTATCACTTGAAGCAAGGAAGCCATTTACTCCATCTTTTATTATGTCTTTATTAACGCCCACCGGAGATATAACTGCCGGTATTTCAAGTGCCATATATTGAAGCCCTTTTAGTGCGCATTTCCCTTTCGACCATTCATCATCGGGAAGGGGCATAATTCCAATATCAAAAGAGGAAAGTTCGCTTATCTCATTTTCCTTACTCCAACCCTGGCCTTTAATATCGAGTTCTTCGTTACTATAATTTTTATCTCCTATAACTTTAACAACCAGCTTATCGCCATATTTCATCTTCAGCCTGCTGAGCGCGGGAATGGCATATTCAAAATGTTTAATGGTGGTAATGCTTCCTGTCCATCCTATACATACTTTTCCATCATTTACCTTATTCACGCTACTTCTTTTATACTCTTCAGTATCGATCGTGGTAGGCACTATCTTTATGTTGCTGTTGTAGTAGGAAGCATACTTGGCCAGGTATTCATTTCCTGCAAAAACCATATCGGATATTGAAATGATCTTTGCAATTTTTCCTGGATATTTCAGCCAGCGCAGTTTCTTATTGGCATCGGATGTGTCACCAAGCCAAATGGAATCATCAAAATCATATACCAGCTTTGCCCTGGATTTACTGAACCGTCTTTCAAAAAATGTAGACCCCAGCAAGAAAGCCTCCCGGTGAATAAAGATCACGTCAAATTCATTGGCCCTTGAAATATCTTTTATACGGGTAAAGATCGCTTTCAGCAGTATCCTGAACTTTTGAATATATTTCCCTTTGCGGTAAAGGTAATAGTCATCGTTGCCGGAAATATAATTTGAATGCACACACTGGAAGCCATTACTTTCAAGATAGTCGTAAAACTGTTCAAACCGGAACCTTTGCCCGGGAGCCCTGTTGGG
>DATHNK010000086.1:0-2630 GCA_035486075.1 Bacteroidia bacterium | reverse complement strand
AGATCCAACTGATTTTCGGAAGGGGAAAGTGTTTTATTAATCACCACCTTTCCATTCATATCCAGTAGTTGAATTTGCAACTGCTTATCTCCATCTCTCTGTATATAAACAATACTCGAAACGGGATTCGGATAAACATTCAGGTTGCCCTGGTTGGTTGGATTGCTGATTGCTGTAACAAAAATTGTTGCGGGTTGCTGGAAACCCTGGGTTAAATAATTAGTACTTGAATTCTCGGTGGTAATAATCGGTTCCCCTAATGTCCAGCTTAGCGAACCCTGTGAATTACTGAAATTATTACCGGCGGAGGCAAATACTTCAGGTGCAATGACCTGTCCTATGCAGGCTTGTCCTCCGCATACAAGCAATGCTGCAATGATTTTTTGTTTGGTATTCATAAATTAAATTTTAAATAGTTAATTGGGCTTCTAAATCGAGTACAATAATAAAATGTTAGTAGCGGATATTTTTTAACTATGTAAAAGTTTAATATATCAATGTACTTTTTTGACTTTTTAATGTACTAAGTCGGTTTGATATAAATATTTTTCAAATATTTAATGGTAAAAGGCAACTTATTTAATTAAACTTATTTATCTTCGCATTGGAAGCAAGTATCGTTAAAAGGACTTTAAACGCCTGTGTATGAAAAGGAAGCTAAAATGCGTCATAGTTGACGATGACCCCGAAGCGCATCAAATAATCCTGCAGCAGTTAAAGAATTCCCTGACAGGTGAAATTACCCATTCATTTTACAGGCCATCAGACCTTGTTGGTATTATTAGTGAAATTGATTTTGACGCGGTTTTTCTGGATATCGTGTTTACTAATGATACGCTTCAGGGGTTTGATATTGCCTCCAGGCTGATCGCCCAAAATAAGGTTGTTATTTTTATATCCGGAAATAATCAGTTCATTATTGAGGCTTGCAAATATGTAGGGGCAATTGATGTTGTACCCAAACCCAATACAAAAGAAAAATTAAATGATGCTTTGGAAAAGGCATGGAAAGTGAAATTCAGTATTATAGAATCAGATAAAAAAGAACATGAACTATTTTTTGTTGCAGAAAGAAAAGAGCAGATAAGCCTGCTTTTATCTGACATTCTTTATGTAAAAACAGCAATTGGTGACCATAGGAATAAAGAGGTAATACTAAAGGGTGGCGAAAAATTCACGCTGATGGATTGTACCTTTGGCAATCTTCTTCAAATGTCTTCCAAACTTGTTCGAATAAACACCTCAGAACTTGTTTCTTATGATATTGTAAATTCGCTTTTTCACGATACTATAAACGTCAAACCAAATGTCCCTCAAGGAATAGCAAAGACGCTAACGTTATCTAAAACTTACCGCAAAGCATTCAAAACTAATATTGTTTAAAAATAGGCAAATAGGGATTCAAAGCGGATCTATTATCTTTCCAATTGCTTTTTTTCAATTCCGTAAACAAGATAAATACCTCTTAAGTTTCGTGGGTATTTTAAACCCTGCAATTCGCCATTCATCAGCCAAAACATACCAACCGCAGGCAAAAATGCACCATCTGCTCAATAGTTTGGGTTAGAGGGTTATGAGCAGGAATTTTCATTATCTTTGGTATGATTTTAAATGGTGTCCCCCTGGATATAACGCGCCAACTAAGCTATTCCATGAAAAAAATTACCTGTTATTTGTTGCTGAGCATTTTGGCCCTGGGCTTAAAGGCCCAAATAATATCCACTATTGCAGGGAACGGATGGGCAGGCTACACCGGTGATGGAGGCCCTGCAACAGCTGCGGAAATAAACACCCCCCCTGATATATCTTCTGATAATTCCGGAAATATTTGGATTGCGGATGTTTACAATAATTGCATTCGTTATGTAAATGTTGCCCGTACCATAACTACAGTAGCGGGAAATGGAGTGCGGGGATATAGCGGAGATGGTGGGCCAGCCACTGCCGCGGAATTGGCTGAGCCATGGGGGGTGGCACAAAACGGTTCAGGTACTTTATATATAGCAGACTATTCCAATAATCGAATCAGGGAAGTAAACAGTTCAGGAATTATATCTACCGTTGCGGGAAATGGAGTTTACGGGTACACAGGCGATGGCGGGCCAGCCACTGCGGCTGAAGTTGGTGAACCAATTGCCGTAGCATTTGACCCCTTTGGCAATTATTATATTGTAGATAATACTATACGGAAAGTCACCGGCAATATCATTTCTACAGTAGCCGGAGCTAACGTTTTTGGCTATAGCGGAGACGGTGGCCCAGCCACTGCCGCGGAACTTAACGACCCTACCGGCATTGCAGCAGACGCTTCAGGTAATTACTACATAGCTGATTATCATAACAATCGAATCCGCAAGGTGAATATATCAGGAATCATTTCAACTATTGCAGGGAATGGTGTTGCGGGCTATAGTGGAGACGGCGGACCCGCTACTGCTGCCGAATTAAACTTGCCCTGGAGCGTAACGTTGGATGCTTCAGGAAATATTTATATCGCGGACATGTATAATGCTTGTATTCGTGAAGTAAATACATCCGGTATAATATCTACCGTTGCAGGTATGGGAGGGCATCCTGGGTTTACCGGAGATGGCGGTTTAGCTACTGCGGCAGAAATGTACTACCCTTCT
>DATHNK010000085.1:0-6974 GCA_035486075.1 Bacteroidia bacterium | reverse complement strand
AACCGCCCTGAAAGATTCGCGCTTTGTTGTGATGACAGCGGAAAACCGTGCCTTGCTGCGTTCATTGGCGATTAATAAAGAATTGATCGATAAAGGCCAGTTTTTTGATACCGGGATAACGGAACAAACCATGATTGGCGCTGCTGCGGGACTTGCCCTGAGAGGCAGAATCCCAATCGTACATGCGCTGGCAACATTCCTTACGCTTCGTGCATTTGAATTTATCCGTACCGATGTGGGCATTGGCGGGCTACCTGTAAAGTTGAGCAGTTTTGTACCCGGCTTTTTATCGGATGGAAATGGCCCAACCCACCAGGCTATTGAAGATATCTCTTTAATGCGTGGTATTCCCGGAATGCAGGTGTTTTGCCCGGCGGATGAAGAGGATATGCTATTAATGCTAACTGATATATGGCATTCTCCAAATCCATCGTATGTTCGTCTTAATACCCGCAAGACAGATTACAAACACAATAAAAATTTCACTATAGGAAAAGCTGAAATAATTTCTAAAGGCGATGATATTACTTTATTGGTTTATGGAATGCTTTTTGAAGAAACCCTGAAAGCAAAGGCTATACTTGAATCTTCGGGCTTATCGGTTGGAATGATAAATATGCGCTCGCTTAAACCCATAGATGAAGAAGCAGTTCTTACAGCGGCTAAAAATTCCAATTTATTGGTGACAATTGAAGACCATTTTCAAACGGGTGGATTGTATACTATCCTTGCAGAAATATTCCTTAAAAACCGCATGACAGCTGATGTATTGCCTCTTGCATTAAATGAAAAATGGTACAAACCCGGACTCCTCTCCGAAGTATTGAACTATGAAGGTTTCACAGGAGAAAAGATTGCAGAAAGGATTTTGAAATACATGTACAAAAATACGTCATTGCGAGGCTCCGCGAAGCAATCTCTTTCCAGTGAGACAGTATAATGAAAACCCTAAATAATAATACTTTTAACACATTAAAATAACAAACATGGCAAACACCATTTCCTTCAACGAAAACTACCCGGATATTTCTCACTCAGATGAGTTATATGCAAGGGCTTCAAAAATTATGCACCCTGTTACGCAAACCCTTGCCAAAGGCCCGGGCCAGTATATAAAAGGTGTTGCGCCGAAATATTTAAAAAGAGGAAAAGATGCCCACGTTTGGGATGTGGACGGTAACGAATATATTGATTTCAATATGGCTATTGGCCCAATTTCATTGGGCTATTGCTACGATAAAGTGGACAATGCAATTATTGCCCAATTGAAAGATGGTATTACATTTTCTCTGATGCATGAATTGGAAGTACGGCTTGCAGAGCTTGTGCATGGCATCATTCCGAATGCTGAATCAATTCGTATCAGCAAAACAGGAGCGGATGTTTGCAGTGCTGCTGTACGTGTGTCACGCGCCTTTACAGGAAGAAAGAAAGTATTGTGCTGCGGCTACCATGGCTGGCACGATTGGTATATTGGCGTTACAAGCCGAAACCTTGGCATACCTGAAGAGATAAAAGAGTTGTCGAATACTTTTGATTATAATAACATTGATTCCGTGCTTGAATCATTAGACAGCGATACTGCTTGTTTAATTCTGGAGCCATTCGTTTTTGAAGCGCCGAAAGATGACTTCCTTCAGAAAGTTCAGAAAGCCTGCAAAGACAATGGTACCCTTTTAATATTCGATGAAATGTGGTCAGGCTTCCGTATCGCATTGGGCGGCGCACAGGAATATTTCGGCATCACTCCCGACCTCGCAGTTTATTCCAAAGCATTTGCCAATGGTATGCCAATCTCTCTTCTCACCGGGAGAAAAGATGTTATGCAACTTTTTGAAAAGGATGTATTCTTCTTCACCACCTTTGGCGGAGAAGCCCTGTCAATGGCTGCTGCAATTGCAACCATCACTGAGATGAAAGAAAAAAATGTGCAGAAAGAATTGGACCGCAAAGGACAACTATTGAAAGACGGCTACAATAAAATTGCAGAAGAACTCGGAATTTCTAACTATACCAAATGTTCTGGCTACAACTGCCGCACTATAATGACCTTTGATGCGAGTGCAGGTGATCCACTTGTGTTGAAATCTTACGTTCAGCAAGAGATGATAAAGAGAGGCGTATTATGGGGAGGCTTCCACAATATGTGCTTCTCACATACCGAAAAAGATATTGAATACACATTGAGTGCATACAAGGAAGTTCTTGCATTATTAAAAGTGGCGGTTGCTGAAAACAAAGTAGCAGCTATGCTTAAAGGCGAACCTGTAGAAGCGGTATTCAGAAAGGTAAGCGGATTTAATATGAAACCGAAGAAAGCAATTGAAAATGCTAAATTGTAAATTCTAAATGAAATTCATTCATAATTTACAATTCACAATTTACAATTTATAAAGTGGAATTATTCTCTTTAAAAAATAAAACTGCAATTGTAACGGGTGCCTGTGGCTTACTTGGTAAAAACCATTGTATAGCTCTTGCCGAAGCCGGTGCCAATGTAGTTTTGCTGGATGTGAATGCGGAAAAATGTATGAGTGCGGCTAAAGAATTAGGCTCTCATCATTTTGGATTGGGAGTGGATGTTACCAATGAAAACTCTTTGAAAGCAGCTAGAGAATTGATCATGTCCAGATATGGAAGAATTGATGTATTGGTGAACAATGCAGCAATTAACGATATGTTTGAAAACCCTTTGCTGGCAGGCGAATTGACCATGTTTGAAAACTATCCGTTAGACTCATGGAATAAGTCGTGGGAAGTAAATGTAACGGGTGTGTTTCTCTGTTCAAGAGTATTTGGAAGTGTAATGGCTGAAAGTGGAAGCGGCAGCATAATCAATGTTGCATCCACTTATGGAATGGTAGGCCCTGACCAAAGCATTTATGTGGATAAAAACGGCAACCGGAAAATGTACAAATCACCTGCATACCCTGCTACCAAAGGGGCAGTGATTAACTTTACAAGATATCTGGCAGCATACTGGGGAAATAAAGGAGTGCGTGTAAACACACTTTCTCCCGGAGGAGTTGAAAACAGCCAGGATGACTTTTTTTTAGAAAACTATTCGAAGAAAACAGTGCTGGGGAGAATGGCTTCACCGACTGACTATAAAGGTGCGGTAGTATTTCTGGCAAGTGATGCCTCGTCATACATGTCTGGTGCAAACCTGGTGGTGGATGGAGGATGGACTGCTATGTAACTATGAACAATAAACTATGAATATAAAAGAGATTGCTTCGCAAAGCCTCGCAATGACGGCGGGAGCCCGACTGGCAGTAATAGGTCATTGCGAGGAACGAAGCCCGTCCGAACGGTTCATCAGGGCGGGCAATCTCTTGCATTATAGGAACTTTATAAACTTTACAAACTTTTAACTAACATGAGATCAATTAAAGTAGGAAACAGAAAAATCGGCGATGGGCAACCTTGCTATATTATTGCTGAAATTGGTATTAACCACAACGGCTCTGTCGAAATTGCCAAAAAGCTTATCGATGGCGCTGTAGATGCCCATTGCGATGCGGTAAAATTTCAAAAACGCACCCCTGAACTATGCGTACCAAAAGACCAGTGGGACAAGGAACGTGATACTCCATGGGGCCGGATGAAATATATAGATTATAAACGTAAAACCGAATTCGGTTTTGACGAATATTCAGAAATAGACAGATACTGCAAAGAAAAGGGTATTGACTGGCTGGCTTCCTGCTGGGATGAGCCTTCTGTAGATTTCCTGGAACAGTTCAATCCGGTACTTTATAAACTGGCGTCGGCATCGCTTACCGACCTGTCCCTTTTAAAGAAGGTTAAAGACACCGGGAAACCTTATATCATTTCTACGGGAATGTCCACCCAACAGGAAATTATAGATGCAGTGGAGTTCCTCGGAACGGATAATTTGATGATCGCCCACTCCACTTCCGCTTACCCATGCCCGCCCGAAGAATTGAATCTACGAATGATAAACACTTTACAGGATATGTATCCGAATACCCCTATTGGATATTCAGGACACGAAACAGGTTTGGCAACTACTGTTTCTGCTGTAGCTATTGGTGCGGCTTTTGTGGAAAGGCATATTACGCTGGATCGTGCCATGTGGGGCTCTGACCATGCTGCATCTGTAGAAATACATGGCTTATCTATTATGGTGAGAAATATCCGTGATACCGAAATTGCAATGGGCGATGGTATTAAGAAAGTGTACGACAGTGAATTAGAACCCCGGAAAAGATTAAGAGCCGTGACCTCTGTCGCTCCGGCCAAAGTTTAATACGGATATAATTACAGATTCTTTTTAATTTCTAATGGATAAGGTAGTAACAATAACCACCATAATTCTTTTAAGCAGCACTGTTTTCTTTATAGTGCTGGAAAGGCTGTTCCCTTACAGGAAAGGGCTGCCCTTTTTCAGGGAAGGTTTTTGGGTAGATCTGGTTTGGTACACCCTTATTCAAAGCTATTTTTTAAAGATCGTAATTTTCAATTATATCATTCTGCCGGTCGACCATAAATACAATCTGTCAGCTTTGCATATTGTAACCGATTGGCCAATATGGGCGCAGATCTTATTGTTTTTGGTAACCCATGATCTATATATCTATTGGTTTCACAGATGGCAGCATAGTTCAAAAATTTTGTGGCGCACCCATGAAGCCCATCATTCCAATACAGCCGTTGACTGGATTGCCGGATCTCGCTCTCATTTTGTGGAGATACTCATTAACCAGACTATTGAATTCCTGCCTATAGTTGTTTTAGGTGCAAACCCTATAATTGTGCCCATAAAAGCCTGTATTGATGCTGTTTGGGGTATGTATATTCATTCCAATATCAATGTAAGATCAGGAAAACTGCAATATTTCATCAATGGCCCTGAAATGCACTTGTGGCACCATGCCGATAACAGGAGTGTGTTTTTCGCCAATTATTCCACCAAATTCGCTATGTGGGACTGGCTGTTCGGAACCGCTTACCATCCCGATATGAAGCCTACCAAATATGGGCTTTACTATGATTATCCCAAAGATTACTTTCTGCAGCAGATCAACCTTGTTTATAAGGTCGACGAACATAAACTTATACAAAAAAATAAGGTCTTCAAAGCCTATTATAATACCCGCCCTGCCTTCATTAATTATTTTAAACGTATTTTTGCCCGGAAAACTAACCAAACACCCGGTGATTTTCGGAAAGCCGGATAAAAAAACAGAATGTTGGATTTTGGATGTTGAATTTTGAATTGTACATAATTCATTCAAAATTCAAAATTTAGAATTCAAAATTTGGACTTCTATATGAGGGCTTGGATATATCTTTTTATTGCATCCATTTTTGAAGTAGCCTGGATCTATTCCCTTAAATTTATGCAATTCAGAAAGCTCATAAAAATGAGTTTCCTTGAAATCTTTACCCATAAGGAAGGCCTGTTAATGCTTGCTCCTCTTGTCGGATATGTGCTGTTCGGGCTTGGAAATATTTATTTCTTCTCCAGGGCCATGAAAGCTATTCCGGCGGCAATTGCCTACGCCAGTTGGATGAGCATTGCGTTGGTTTGTGTTAAGGTAGTCGACGTAACCATATTTAAAGAAGCCATCTCCTACCAGCAGGTAATTTTCCTTTTATTAATACTAATTGGTGTAGTTGGTTTAAAAATATTCGCATAACTATTGTGAAAAGGCCCCTATTTATTATCTTCATACTACTTTTAATTTCCCCTTTCTTTGCAGGCGCTCAGGTTAAGGATACTACCCATTTACGAAAGAGCCCGAGCCAGAAAATAGCGGACAGCCTGGTCCATGAAATGGATGTTGTAGATTTTTTAAACAAAGCGTTCCACATGCATCTCACTTCCAAGCCCGATACATTGTCACTGAAGCCGGGTAAACTTTTTTTTGCTTTTGTACCTGCTATAGGATATACATTGGAAGGAAGCTGGCTTGCAAATGTTTCATTGAATGTTTCTTTTTATACCGCCAGGCCCGATTCCACAAACCTTTCCACTGTTACTTACGGCGCTTTATACACCATACGGCATCAGTTTGTCATGCCTATTATTTCAGAAATATGGTCGAAAAACAATAAGCTTAACTTCCTTGGTGATTGGCGCTTTTACCGTTACCCGGCTAATACGTACGGGCTTGGAGGCAATACATCGGAAGCCAACGCCGACCTTATTAATTTTTCCTATATCCGGGTTTACCAGGAGGTGTTGTTTCATTTTAACTCCTACTATTATTTTGGTGGCGGTATTAATTACGACAACCATTTTGATATAATTGAAGAAGGCAAAAATGTTGATTATGATTCCTACAACAAGGGGGCCTCAGCAACTATTTCTTCGGGGCCGGTTGTGCATTTTATGTACGACAGCCGCAACAACATTAACAACCCGCGCAATGCCTCCTATGTGAGTTTTACATATCGCAATAATAACCCCGTGTTTGGCAGCAGCAGTCAATGGCAATCTGCCTTTGTTGAGTTAAAGGAATATCTCCAACTCTCCCGCCATTCCCCTAATACTTTATGTTTATGGAGTTGGAACGTATTTACCTTCTCCGGTAACGCCCCCTATTTTGACCTTCCCAGTAATGGATGGGATATCTATTCCAATTCGGGCAGAGGATATATCCAGGGCCGCTTCCGCGGACAAAATATGCTTTATGATGAAGCTGAATACCGCTTTCGTATTACCAATAATGGCTTATTGGGAGGTGTTGTATTCGCAAATGCCGAAAGCGTGAGCGAATACCCTAGCAACAAATTTCAATACATCGACCCGGGAGAAGGCTTCGGATTACGCTTAAAAATGAACAAATATTCCGATGTAAATCTGGCTGTGGACTATGCTTTCGGGCTTTTTGGCTCACGCGGGGTATTCTTCAACCTGGGAGAGGTATTTTAAAAATACACCGCATTTATCTTCCTTACTATTCTAACCAATTAGAATATTACCTATCTTTATCAAAACATAC
>DATHNK010000084.1:0-5121 GCA_035486075.1 Bacteroidia bacterium | reverse complement strand
GCAACTAATTGATGTAACTTCCATATAGATATCTCATATGGTTTGCTCCAATAAGCATCATTATTGCATTTCCATATCGCTTCATTGTCCGAATTCCTTCCTATCGCAATCAGTCCTTTATCATCAGGGGATTTTTCAATACGTATTCCCCACGAATAATCATCAGGAGTCAAGCCTCCCTCGTAAAGAAATGAAATTTTAGGGTGTTCTGTCTTTTGTCCGTCTTCCAACAATTCCCAATCCAGATTATTTACTTTGGCATGATTTCTTCGTTTTATTTCATACATTGAAACAGATTGAATATTGAATCTGAACTTGCCTTTATGAAAAGGAATAGAATCCATGTGCAAACCATCTGCAACTTGCATAGTATCTTTACCATGAATGATGTTAATTAGAAAATCCTCCGGAATATTTCCGCCTGTGGGTGTTGATTTAAATGTAAACTCAAAACGGCTGTTATTACAATGAAAACTATCAATTGCGGTCTTTTTCAAATTCCCATAATGCCTATTGGGGTAGCTGGTATATGTTGGAAAAACCTTGTAAGATTTATCTCCGCATAAAATCATATCTCCTTTCGGCGAATAAACCCGAAAACTCATGGTAAATCCGCCAAAAGGGCCGGGTTGGGCAGTTAACCAAACAGGTAATAATAACAAAATAAAAAATGTGCGAAATCTCATTACGTATGCGAACCCCTTTTCTGTAAAGATAGTTTAAGATTTCATTTGCTTCCTTAATTTTTTAATTCTTGCAACAATACTGGGAATAGGCAACCTATCCAACTTTGAGAGGGTATCGGTAAAATCCTTGCGCAATTCGGGATATTGACTTTGAATATCAAACAAAGCCTGTATGGAATTAACCCGAACTATCCGGCTGCCCGAATTATCCAAGGCCCATTGTGTAAGTTTATTCCAAACTAAACCCGTTTCTTCTTCACTTGATTTTATGCGACAAATCAAGCGAGGAATAAGTTGCGCTAAGTGCCATTTCAATTCAATGTGATTAGCTTTCTGAAATAATTCAAGGAGTTTGTTTTTATGGGAGTCTAAATATTTGGGATGTGTTATAGTGATTTTCTCTATGGCATCTGCAGCCCGCATCGCCACTATACGCTCCTTATTGAATAACTCGTTAAATAACCCGTCAAACTTTTGTTGGTTGGTTATTTCAGAAATTACAACTTGCGTGTTGCCCAGGGAGCGCAGGTCTCCGCCTTTGAGTTTATTTGTAATGGAAGGCATGAATTATAAACTTGTCTGTAAAAATAGCATATTACCTGCACAAATTTATCTTCCTCCTTATCAATTCAATTTCTGCATTGGATGATGTCAATTCAAGGGCATGTTGAAAATATTTCGTCGCCAGGTCTTTGTCACCTGCCCTCAAATACATTTCCCCAAGCGATGTGTTATAATAACAATTATTATTAAATCCTTTAATCATTTCTAATTCCGTTATTGCATTTTCATATCCTTCCACTTCTCCCAAAACTATTGCTCTGTTTATAGCTACCATAGGGTTATGTGTGCGATTGGAGAGATTATTATATAACTGCAGGATTAAACTCCAATTCGTTTCTTCATACGATTTCGCATTGGCATGAAGTGAAGCAATTGCAGCTTCAAAATGATATTCATATATCATATCACCTTCGGCAGCGTGGTTAAGGTATATGTTACCTCTTTCAATCAAAAATTTATTCCAATGTGTGCGGTCCTGGTCTTTTAGCAATACCATGAAGCCTTTGTCATCGAGCCTTGCACCAAAGCGCGATGCCTGGTAACACATCAAAGCCAAAAGCGCATTGGTTTGCGGTAAATTTGTTTTCGGATTTTCTGTTAATAGGAGTGTTAAGCGTATGGCTTCTTCACATAAATCATCACGTATTAATTTTTCAGGATGGGAAGAGTTGTAGCCTTCATTAAATAATAAATACAATGCTTTCAGCACCGTATCTAATCTTGCCGGCATACTTTCTGCTCCCGGATAATCCAATGAAATATGTTCTTCTTTTATTTTTTCCTTTGTACGATAAAGTCGCTTTTGTATCGTGTCCTCACTCGAAAGAAATGCATTGCCGACTTCCTTTGAACTAAGCCCGCAAAGTGTTTTCAGCATCAGTGTAAGTTGCGATTCTAAGTTAATCGACGGATGGCAACAGGCGAACATCATCCGCAACTGGCTGTCTTTAATTTCGTTTTCACGGAACATTTCATTCATAGAAGATACAAGGGTATATTCTGATTTGAGCAGCGGTGCAAGCTCGCTTTCTATTTTGTGTTTTATTTTTTCCCTCCGTATTAAATCGATGGCTTTGTTTTTTGCAGTGCGATAAAGCCATGCCTGCGGGTTATCTGGTATCTTGCCATACTTCCAGGTTTCAAGCGCCCTGATAAGTGTATCCTGAACGATATCTTCAGCCTGTTCAATATTAGCAAAACCAAAAACCCTTGTTAAAACGGCGACCATCTTTCCCGACTCGTGCCGGAAAAGATGGTCTACCACTTTAGTTACTTCGTTGTCCTGTTGTTCAGCCAATACAAATTACATTGGCCTAACCTGACGAACTTCTACCTGGCCGTCTACTTCAAGAATAGGACAACCTTTCGCTATTTCGGTAGCGTGATTAAGGTCATTGGCATTGATAAGCAAATATCCGCCAACAACTTCTTTTGTTTCAGCAAAAGGCCCGTCGGTCACCACTTTTTTAGTGCCGGAAATTCTTTTGCCATTAGGATGAAGCGGATCTCCGCCAAGCATGGTACCATCCTTTACTAATTTTTGCATCCACTCATTCCATTTTTGCATGTGGGCTTGCATTGCTTCAGGCGAAACTGCTTGAGTGTTGTCCACTCCTCCTTTGAATAAATACACGAACTTTTCCATTTTGTTTAGTTTTTAAAGGTTACTGATTTATTGTTTTATGATACTATGACGTTCGAACTTTTCCTTTCCGGACAAGTGCCCGAAATTAATTTACATTTTAGGGCGGGTGATAGGTTTACCTGCAATATGTTGTTTCCATGGCCCCCAATAATGCCCGGTCCATCCTTTCTTAACTCCCGCAACATGCTTATCGGGTATATTGGCGTGAATAGCCTGCAATACCACATCATTCCCTTGCGGTTCGAGGTGAATAATAAAGGTAGAATCCACATCGCTCTTGTCCCAGGTTTGTGCCCTCCAGGTTTGAACAATCAGCTTATCTTTTATCAATTGAAGGTTCTTTCCGCTTATATATCCCCCATGAACGGTGTATTTTTCACCTTCTTTTGCAGATATTTTGCAAGGCGCGCCTGCAATCATGGTATGCTTCTTTTCATCCATATAAAGATTATAAAGAACTTTTGGTGTAGTGTTCTTGAACACTACTTTTTGAACGATTGTTTTAGTCATGACAATTTTGATTTAATTGGTTTATAACACTATGACGAAGGGACCCTACTATTCCGGACACAATTTAAATATTTTTTAGCAAGTGGGTGATAAATGGTAACTTTGAATTCTGTAATTTAAAATACAGTTAATATGATAAACGCAAAAGAGGCTGCTAATGCGGCAATTGAATATTTAAAATCATTTTATGGCAACGCTAAGAACATTATACTGGAAGAGGTTGAACTGAGCGAAGAAAAAAAGAGTTGGAGTATAACAATCAGCTTTGAAAACGTTGACCCGGAGGACAAAAAGCCATCAACAATTATTACAAGAATATATAAAATATTCAGGATAGACAATAACTCAGGCCATGTTACGGCTATGAAAAGCAAGGACTATAAATAAGACTTATTTCATCTCTACCCAAATCATTCCCCCTGCCATAACTACCATTAAAAGGTCTTCAATAATAGTTATAGTGTTCATGGGCAAGTTAAACACAGCCCCCAGGCAGGCGCACTGAATTTTTTTCTTACCTACAACGCTTTCAATTACTCCAATACTGCTGACCCCCATTATAGCCATTGTTGCAATATTTGTATAGAGTGGATATAAATTCATGGCATACAAAATGCCTAAAGCAAGTTCCACAAAGGGATAAATAAGCCCCCAGGCTTTTATGCGCTTGGCAACTACGTCATACATCCTATAAGATTCAGCAAAGGCTTTTACATTGATGAGTTTGAAATAAGAAAAGCACAGAAAAAATCCGGCCATGAAATAACGCATCCAAGTGGTTAGTTCTACCCCATCGTTCTTTTTGGACGCTAATAGTGAAACACCGAATATTAAACTGAATAGAATTATGAGAGGCTTATAAGTTGCCAGCCAACCTTTACTCTCCACCGCTGACTGATTGCTGACAACTGACGACAGATTACTATCCTCTGAAATATGATACTTACTATTTGCTCCAATCGCATTCTGTAAATCGGTAACAGAAATATGTTTACTCATGCCGATAGTAGCAACTTCAGTATCTTTTGATAATTCTACAGATTCCACTTCGGGCAATTTCAACAAACTGTCCTTTACAGCAGCTTCACAGCCACTACAAGTCATTCCGGTTATTTTATAAGTGTGTACCATAACTTCTACGCAATTTAATTAAATGAATAATGCTTCACATACATAGACGTGAAGCATTACTAATAGACTCTATTTACCTACTTGCCGAGTATGTAAGCAAACATCAACGGAGCCACTATCGTCGCATCCGATTCAATAATAAACCGTGGTGTTTTATCACTCAGTTTACCCCAGGTAATCTTTTCATTGGGTACCGCACCCGAATAAGAACCATAACTGGTTGTGGAGTCTGATATCTGGCAGAAATACGCCCAAAAAGGCGTATCTGTTCTTTCCAAATCCTGGTAAAGCATAGGCACTACACAAATCGGGAAATCCCCTGCTATACCGCCACCAATTTGGTAAAAGCCTATCCCCTGACCTTTGGAGTTTTGGGTGTACCAATTAGCAAGCCACATCATATATTCAATACCCGACTTCATTATACTTGGTTGTAACTCTTCTTTAATGCAGTACGAAGCGAAAATATTCCCCATAGTTGAATCTTCCCAACCCGGGCAGATAATAGGCAGGTTCTTTTCCGCTGCGGCTATCATCCAGCTATTCTTTGTATCAATTTCATAATGTTTTTTCATAACACCTGAA
>DATHNK010000083.1:0-4515 GCA_035486075.1 Bacteroidia bacterium | reverse complement strand
AAAAGTTTTAACATAAGCATCAAGTGCCGAAATAGATAATACGATAACTGCTCTATAAGAATCAAGTATTTTATTTTCTGGGATAGAAAGCTTTTCTCCTTTTTCATCAATATTAATGCTATGTAAATTTTCTGCTCTTTTAATGCCACTCATAAATATTTTATGCGCTTGGGCAGAGTTATACTTTGCCTTATTCTCTTTAGGCATAGTATCCTTTCCAATAACAGGTGTATCTGAGTTTTGATTATTTGACTGTTCTTCCATATTAATTATTTTGAAAAATCTGTTGGGTTAATCATAGGAGTAAAAGTAGTTTTTATTTCTCAAATGCAGAAGTTAGATATTATTTGCCCTTCTTGCTTCCCCCGAAACTGCTATTTTTGCATTAATAACCACTCTAAAAATTTAAACTATAGGAAGTATTTTAAATAAATAATATATCAGCGTTATCTGATTCTTGTCTTTGAAAACCGCTAATTTTCCAACACAACCAAGAATAAGATTAATGCTCGCGCTACAGCGTGGGCGTTTTCTTATTTGTTGTGTGGGTGCTTAGCGGTACCTCGAAGACGATAAGTTAAATGTCCCACGCTGTTTTTTTATAATAACCCTGTTCGGGGCATTGGGGAAGCAAAAACAAAAACTATGTTACCTATTACTGAACTGCTTAAAAGAGCAAAAAAAAGGCTACTGTTTACTCTTTTCTTTATTCTGCTGCCAGTTCCAATAATCTATTTCCTCCCTTGCAGTTTATGGTTTACCCTAATTCCCTCAGTCCTTTGGGGCATCACTGCCTGGTTTGCGTCAGCATTTATTTTTAAGTAAAAGAGAAGTATTAGGTTTTTTTAAGTGGTTGTCACTTTTCCGCTACTATAGCGGGATATGAGAATTGCATATTTGCTTTTTATCATTTATTTACTAATAGTTAGGTATACTATTTGGCATTTACCACTAATTCGGTCCCTCTAATGAATGGTATACCATTCATTCATGGTACCTTTTTCACCCCCGCTCATCTCTTTTATCTCATCTCTTATATCTAAATAAAGTCCCGCGCCTTCTGTAAAAAGCTAATGCAAGCGCTTTCATGCGCCAACAAAAGAGATATGTCACACTCTATTTTACATAGCGCAAAGGTAAAACCTGGGTTGTCGAGTTCGAGAAAAGTCATTGACCCGCTACACGATTACGAATTAAAAACCACGAATTACGGCCTATAAATCAATACTATATGATTTTTAGACCCCTTTAGGGGTTTGGGGCTGAGAGGCTTATCCACTATTTCGCTTGCCATACACTTGCCAAACAATTATCCCGTAAATCGGCATCCCTAAAAAGGGGTATAAAATTTTGATAGTATAAAATGGGCTTTAATAATCTAATTACCTGTCTGTTGCAGACCTATTTTATATACTCGCAAAATTCGTAAAACCATAAAGAAGTGTAAAATAAAAAGGGCAGATCCGGACGGGCAATTATTCTGAGCCGGATCCTCCTGCACTAAAGTTGCGGCGGACGAGGCTGGCAAAAATAATTGGAGCCCCGACTAACAATGGAGGTAACATATCTTAACATTTGAACCCCGGTATCGTTTCTTTCAAACATGTATCTTTGAGCCATATCCAAAATAACATGTTCCAGGTAAAACCTATTCTACTTATCATAATTGCTGCCACCATAGCAGGGTTATGGAAAATATTCGACAAAGCAGGTGAAAAAGGCTGGAAGGCTTTAATCCCCATTTACAGTTACCATGTGTGGCTCAAACTCATCAAGCGCCCCTGGTGGTGGATATTCATATTGCTTATTCCGGGTGTGGGCTTCATGATGGTGATGGTGATATCGGCCATAACCGGTGTGGCATTTGGAAAAAAGAAATGGTGGGAAATGATCCTATCAGGATTTTTATTTTTCATCTATATCCCCTTCTTTGGCTTTAGCAAAACCAAGTTCCAATTGCCCATCCCAGATAAATCAAAAAAAGCAAAACCATCTATTGAACACGAATGGATGGAAGCGATCGTATTTGCCGTAATAGCCGCCACCATTATACGTACCTTCTTTATAGAGGCCTACACCATACCTACCCCGTCTATGGAAAAATCGCTGATGGTAGGCGATTACCTTTTTGTAAGCAAAGCCAGTTACGGAGCGCGCATACCTATTACTCCCGTCTCATTCCCATTTGCACACAGCACGTTGGTCGGCGATGTAAACTCGTATGTGGACTGGCTGGAGTTTCCATGTATCCGCATACCCGGCTACACGCATGTGAAGCGGCATGATGTGGTGGTCTTCAACTTCCCGGAGGGGGATACGGTTTTTAGCAACATGGATAACCCGAGCTATTATGCGCTATGCCGTATGTATGGCAAACAAGCTCTTATGAACAATCAACCCATTAGAACCATGGGCGGAGTGCAATATCCGGGCTCCCTGATAGTAAGGCCATTAGACAGGGAAGAGAATTACATTAAGCGTTGCATTGGCACCCCCGGAGATAGCCTGAGTGTAAGGCATGGCATGGTGTATATTAATGGCAAGAAAGACGATGTGCCGGATGAATCCCAATTGAAATACCTTGTCACCACTAAGGGTCAACCGCTGGACCCTTCTGTTTATGGCAAATTGGACATTACCGATGACCGGGATTCCGGATTCCGGGAGCCTGACACGTACCTCTATGCATTAAACCTTACCCGGACAAGCGCTGAAAAACTAAAGTCAACGTATATGAATGTAGTATCAGTAGTGCCGTACTTGCAGGACAGCGGCATTGCAGACCCTAAAAGCATATTCCCGTTCTCACCCCGTTGCAGCTGGAACGTAGATAACTTCGGGCCACTATGGATTCCAAAAGAAGGTACTACTGTAAAACTAGACACTAACAATCTCCCACTATACAGGCGTATTATCACGGCTTTCGAGCATAATACACTCGAGGTAAAAGGAGCCACCATTCTTATAAACGGAGTGCCCGCCACCAGCTATACTTTTAAAATGAATTACTACTTTATGATGGGCGACAACCGCCACAACTCGGTAGATTCCCGCTTCTGGGGCTTCGTTCCCGATGACCATATAGTAGGTAAGGCTTCCTTTATATGGATGTCGCTCAAATCAAATGTGCCGTTTTTACAAAAGTTCAGGTTGAAACGTTTCTTCACCTTTGTTAACCCCGACGGGCTTTCCAGGTCCTACTTCTGGCCCGGATTGCTCATTATAATAATCGCCTTTATATATTTCTATTTCAAGAATAAAAAGCGGGAAAAGAATTTGCTGAAGTCAGGCAAATAAACCGGACCAAGACTTTTACAAAATAAAAAAACCGTCAATAAATATTGACGGTTTTTTTATGGGAACTATTTAGTTTGAATTACTCAGCAGCAGCAGCAACCGGCTTTTTAGCAGCAGGTGCATTTGCAACTTCAGTTTCGTTATGTTGTTTTTCTTCAATACGGGCTTTCTTGCCTTTTGCCTGGCGGATATAATAAATCCTGGCTCTGCGAACAACCCCCTGTTTATTCACTTCGATCTTATCAATAAAAACCGAGTTAACAGGGAAAATACGTTCCACACCTACACCGTTGGAGATCTTCCTTACGGTGAAACTGGCAGAAGCGCCTTCACCACGACGTTGGATAACGGTACCCTGGTATTGCTGCACACGTTCTTTGTCACCTTCCTTAATTTTGTAGTGAACGGTAATGGTATCGCCTGCTTTGAATGAAGGTATTTCCTTCTTATTGGCAAGCTTTTCTTCAACGTATTGTATGAGGTTCATGGCTATTGATTTTTTTAAAAGGGCTGCAAATGTATGAATAAAAATTGAAAGTCGGGACTTGAAACTTGAAAGTTGAGTAAATTTGTGCTGTATTTCAACCTATGAAGATTAAAGTCGGTGATACTGTGCGTTTTTTAAATGAAAAAGGGGAAGGAATTATAAAAGAATTCATTTCCTCCGTAAATGCCCGTGTTGAAATTCAGGACGGGTTTGAAATTACCATGCCTATTAAGGAGTTAGTACCAATTGCTCCTCTTTCCCTGAAAGATATGAAGGTATCTCTAAAAGAAGGTAAAAGTTATAAGCCACCTGTTCATAGCGTAAAAAAGTCCAAGCCCCATGCCAAAGATGAGATGACCGTAGACCTTCACATTGAAAAACTTATGGAGGATTATTTTGGCATGAACAATACAGAAAAGTTGGATATACAGGTCAAATATTTCCGCCGTAAACTTGAAATGGCTATTAATGGGCACTTCACAAAAATAGTATTTATACACGGGGTTGGAAACGGAGTTCTCCGTCAAACCATACGAGACCTGCTCCGCACCTATGAAGGCATTGAATATTCGGATGCGGCCTATAGTAAGTTTGGAGCCGGCGCAACTGAAGTGCGGATAATATCAAGGAATAAGAGCAGAGGCAGTATTTAGTTATAAGAGATAAGCAGATGTAAATTCTTCGCTCATCTCCTATCACTCATATCTCAACTCTTTTTTAATAAGCGCGGA
>DATHNK010000082.1:0-4334 GCA_035486075.1 Bacteroidia bacterium | reverse complement strand
ATTATAATGATTGGCGAAATTGGCGGAACTATGGAAGCCGATGCAGCATACTATATTAAAGAACACGGAACTAAACCTGTAGTTGGGTTTATTGCAGGCCAAACAGCTCCTCCGGGCCGTACTATGGGCCACGCAGGTGCTATTGTTGGCGGAGCGGAAGATACCGCCGCAGCTAAAATGAAAATTATGCGCGAGTGCGGAATAACCGTGGTGGAATCGCCTGCGGTAATTGGAAAGACCATTGCAGCCATGGTGAAATCGAAAGTATTGAACTAAGTTAAATAACTATCCTTTATCATTATAAAATGGAAAATAGATTCCTCACTGCGTTCGGAATGACAGAGTGTAGGATCTATTATAGTGGGGATAGGGGCTTCGGGCAAAGCCCGAAGCCCCTATCCCTTTTTTCATCTATAGTAATAAATGTTGTCATTCCGAACGCAGTGAGGAATCTTAATGAAAATAATGTTCATTCATAATATTCATTTGAAAAAGGAGAAGTACAAAATAAAACCCCAAACCTTTCGTTTATTGAGCATTATTTCTCCAATGCCATTTAAAAAACCTTTTATTTTAACCCTGCTACTGGTTTGCGCAAAAATTACTTTTGCTCAAATAGGAGGCAGCAGCACTTACAGTTTTCTTGAACTGCCTTCATCGGCAAGAGAGGCTGCTCTCGGCGGAAATTACATGGGTGTTCGCGATGGCGACCTTAGCCTTGCATCATCTAACCCCTCATTCCTGGATAGCACCATGAACAATAAAGTTGCCATGACCTACACTCCGCTATTTGATGGAATTAACTACGGATATGTTACCTATGCACACAGCTTTGCAAAGATCGGCACCTTCGATATTGGCATAAAAGATATTGATTATGGAACCTTTACCCAGGCCGATGATGCAGGTAACATAACCGGCTCATTCACTGCCGGAGAATATATGTTCAACCTGGGCTATGGACGTTCACTAAAAGATTCCCTTTTTTCAGCTGGTATTAATGCGAAAGTGGTTTATTCTGCGCTCGACCAATATTATTCCTGGGGTGGCCTTTTTGATTTAGGTGTTTCGTATGTAAGCCCCAACCGATGCTTTTTCCTGGGTGCGGTTATTCGGAATGTAGGAACGCAATTTAAGGAATATGTTCCGGGTAACCCTGAACCGGTACCTACGGATGCCAGTTTAGGTGTTTCCTATAAATTTAAACATGCCCCTTTCCGGTTTAACGTTGTCGCTCAGCATTTACAACAATGGACACTTACATATATTGATCCGACAGATACACAAACAGTAAACCAACTAACCGATCAACCAATTGTGAAAAGTAAAACAAATACTTTTATGGATAACCTGGGCAGGCATTTAGTAGGCAGTTTTGAGATGCTCCTGGGTAAGAACTTTGCAGTAAGGTTTGGTTATAATTATGAAGTGAGAAAGGAACTCTCTCTTACCACACGCCCAAGCCTCGATGGTATGTCGGGAGGATTTGAAATGAAAATTTATAAGTTCCATATCAGCTATGCATTAGCAAAATATAATCTCGGGGCTTTTTCAAATACCTTTACTTTTATTTTCAATACTTCGGAATTTTATAGCCGTTGAAAAGATGTCTAAAATTACTATTGCAGTAGACGGATATTCCTCCTGCGGGAAAAGCACCCTCTCTAATGATCTGGCCCATGCATTAGGCTATGCTTATATTGACACAGGCGCTATGTACAGAGCAGTAACTTTGTATTGTATTCAACAAAAAGTTATTAGTACAAATACATTCTCAATAGACGGAATTATAAGTGCACTCCCGAATATAAAACTGGAATTTGTTTTTAATAGATCTGCAAATAAATCTGAGATATATCTGAACGGAAAAAGTGCGGAAAAAGAGATCCGCACTATGGAGGTGGCCTCTTTAGTGAGCCGTGTTAGCGCTATACATGAGGTACGGGTGCAAATGGTAAACCTGCAACGTGAAATGGGCAAACTTGGCGGTGTTGTAATGGATGGACGCGACATTGGCACAACTGTTTTCCCACATGCTGAACTTAAAATATTTATGACTGCCGATGAAAACGTGCGCATTCAGCGGCGTAAACTGGAGATGGAAAGTAAAGGTACGTTTGTGAGTGAAGAAGAAGTACGTAAGAATATTCATCAACGCGATGTAGACGATACCACACGAAAAGAAAGCCCCCTGCGCAAAGCGGACGATGCACTTGTGTTGGATAATTCCTATCTAACAAGAGAGGAGCAGTTGGCTTTAGCTTTACAATGGGCGAAGGAGAGGATGTAAGAATATTCACCACTAAGACCCTAAGGGCACTAAGTTTCACTAAGAAAAGCCGGTGAGATTGTTATTCTGAACGGAGTGAAGAATCTCTTTTATAATTAAGTTGCTATATTTACAGAATGAAAAAATATTGCTTTTTAATTTTTGTTTGGTTTTGTTTGGGGATTGGAGTAGGGAAGGGGCAATATACAATTCTGCATAGTTTCGATTATACACATGGCGGTTATCCAAACTGTTCACTAATCCTATCAGGAAATAACTTGTATGGTATGACACACGAAGGAGGAATGTACTTTGTTGGATGTATTTTCTCTATTGATACAAATGGCAGTGGATATACTGACTTACTTGATTTCAATAACTCAAATGGCGAAGCCCCATACGGTTCATTAACTCTATCGGGGAGCAAGTTGTTTGGAATGACAAGTGGTGGTGGGTACCATGGCGATGGTAATGTTTTCTCAATAGATACAAATGGTAGTGGCTTTAAGGACTTGTTTGATTTCAACTATACGGATGGCGCTTTTCCACAACGCTCATTAGTGGTTTCGGGAAATGTTTTATATGGGATGACACATAACGGAGGATCTCACGATAGTGGTTGTATTTTTGCTATAGATACAAATGGAGGTAAATTTAGGGACATACTAGATTTTAATGGCCCAAATGGTGCTTTTCCTTATAATTCATTGACGATTTCAGGAAATAAACTATATGGAATGACAACATACGGAGGAGTTTCTCAAAAGGGTAATATTTTCTCTATAGATACGGATGGTGTTGGATATAAAGACCTTCTTGATTTTAATGGTATGAATGGTTGGGTTCCTCAAGGCTCATTAACTCTTTCAGGAGGCCTGCTGTATGGAATGACGGAAGGTGGCGGAGTTGGCTATGGAAATATTTTCAGCATAGATACTAGTGGTAATTCATATCATGACTTGTTTGATTTTAATAAAACAGATGGTTGGGGTCCCCTTGGTGACTTAACCCTTTCCGGTAATATTTTGTACGGGATGACATTAAATGGTGGGGTTTATGATACCGGATGTATTTTCTCAGTCCATACAGATGGAAGCAATTATAAAGTCCTTTTATATTTCGATGGAATTAATGGCGCCAATCCATGGGGTGCTTTAACGATATTTGGAAGTGTAATGTATGGAACGGCAGAACTAGGTGGTGTAAAAAATGATGGGGTTATTTTTAAAATTGACAGTAACTCCACTCTTTCTATTGATAATTTAAGCTCCACCACCTTCACCTCCATAAACATTTACCCCAACCCCAACAATGGCATTTTCACAATTGCGTTCAGTCATCCTGAACTTGTTTCAGGAACGCAAACAATCGTTGAAATTTATAATGAGTTCGGGCAAAAAGTGCTGACCGAGATCCGCCAGCTGGCGGATGACAATCTCATTAATCTTTCAAGTCAACCAAGCGGGGTTTATTTCTACCGGGTTATAAAAGAGAACGGAGAGTTAATTGGTGAGGGAAAGATAATAGTTGCGAAATAGGAAATGTTGCGCCTTCCCCTCTTGGGGAAGGGAAGGGTTAGGGTAACAGCGTAGCCATCGCTTCTTCCACCGTCTTTGTCTTTTCATAGAAAGATAAAATCTTCATAAGCACTTCTTCCACCATAGCATCTGGGCAGGAAGCGCCACTGGTAAGTACTACGGTCAATGGATTTTTATCCGGCAAAAAGTTGTTGGTGGTTTTGCGTTCTTCCGAATGAATATCGAAATAATTTATTTTATCTTTTGATTCAATTTCTTTTACCGATGAAATAAAAAATGTCTTGAATTTCTGTTCGCACAACTCTACAATATGCTGCGTGTTGGAACTGTTGTAACCCCCAACTACAATGGCAATATCAGCCTCTTGCATCATCAGTTGTTGTGTCGCATCCTGATTTTCGTTGGTGGCATAACAGAGCGTATCGCGGGTATCGGCAAAATGTTTTTGAATATTCTCCGCACCGAATTTTTCCACCATTACTTGTTTTAAATAATTGGCAATATCCTGGGTTTCGGCTGCCAGCATG
>DATHNK010000081.1:0-5175 GCA_035486075.1 Bacteroidia bacterium | reverse complement strand
ACTTGTACAACCATAAGTACAAATGGGTGGGTTTGCTATAACAGGAGAATTAGTATTCCCAGTGAGAGGACTGATGATTAGTGTATGGGTTATCATTATCTGCTGATTTCCCGAATTAATCATATTTTGAATGTTTGGGATACGACTAGCGGCACCATACCAAATAGTATAGTTTCCGTACCCTGTGTAGGTGTGTGTTCCAATATAAAGATTTGCTTTCCGGCATTCACAGACGGAATCGCCTTTACCATTAGAACGGGTAAGTAAAGTACTTTGACCATCTCCCCAATAAATTCGGATTGTATCTGCATCATTTGTGCCACACGCCCCGGTATCTATAATATTGCCGACGGTATAATCTACAATTGTTACCTGATAAGTATAACCACTCAAATATTTTACACTTATATAGCCTGAAGTATGGTAGGCTGCCTTAGAAAAAATTGGGAAGAATAAAATAATTAAAATCCACAGTAATTTTCTCATAAACAGGCAGGTTTATTTAAACTAAGATACTATAAAGATACAAAAGTTTAAACAACCTATATATTTTTATTCGGCTCCATAAACAAGGATGAGAGATTCCTCACTCCATTCGGATGACATAATCTTCTTCCCCAAAATACTAAACCATAACTGTCATTCCGAACGGAGTGAGGAATCTGGATTTCTTAAGACATGCTGATAGAAATTGCCAGTCGGGCTCCGACCTCCGACTTATGGGTCAACAGCACCTGCAAAAACATCTATGTTTTTGAGGTATTTGGCAGAGCGGGCCAGGTAGATATGGGCTGGTTCGGG
This sequence comes from Bacteroidia bacterium, assembly GCA_035486075.1. Lineage (GTDB taxonomy): Bacteria > Bacteroidota > Bacteroidia > JABEUT01 > JABEUT01 > JABEUT01. The sequence goes on along the minus strand of DATHNK010000081.1, from coordinate 4,374 downwards.
TGGTTCAAAGCCTGTATCGGCAAGTAGTTTGGTATTATCAAATATCTGTCCCAATTCAGCAAATTCAAGGTAGGGCTCTAATGCGGCAAGAAGTATGCGCATTTGGTTGGTATCGTCAAAAATCGTTTTCCAATAATCAAGATAACTTGCATACTGATATAGTTCACTTCCTTCCGGCAGTTTCCCTTTAGCCCATAATTTCATTTGGCCAATCATAGATTTCTGAATGAAGTTGAAAGGCGGCAATCCCGGAAAGGAAGGTTCAATGGCATCCATTACTTTGCCTACGCTGGTAAAGGAACTTTGCCCAGCGGAAATATGGTAAACAGGGTATTTACGTGGTGCAAATAACAATGCTACAATTGAATTGGATGCAAAATCAACCGGAATAACATCCAGCGCCGATTCTCCATTTACAGGAACCAACCGCAACATATTAGCTGTTTCAATGGCCCATAATATTACATAAGACCGTGGAAGCCAATCTCTGCTGTCGCCCATAATGATCGAGGGCCTTACAATAAGCACTTTTTCTTTTGGAAGATGTTTGGCAAGTAATATTTCACCCATCATTTTGGTGTAGGTATATTTCACCACATGATGTACTTTCGGGTTGGGCGATTCTTCTTCTTTAATTATACGGTGATTTGCCTCTTTGCCTGATATAGTGGCAGTCCCTACATATAAAAATGTTTCAAGATGAGGAAGGGTGAGCGACCATTTAATAAGTTCATTTACTCCGCCAATGTTAACCTGTTCCACAATCTTGTCGTATATTTTAGAGAAGGATGTGTTGGCAGCAGAATGGACAATAATATTGGTATCCTGAATCACTTTATTGGAAAGCAACACATGCGAAAAGTCGTGCTCGCCTATATTTCCCAATACGGGAATTATCTTTTTGGGATCGAATACATCGCCATGCAGATCAAATACATGCTTTAACCTGATAGTGGCATGTTCTTCGGAGATGGCCCGGACCAGGCAGTAAATTTTATTTACCTCTTCATGCTTGGAAAGGTTTACCAATAGTTCCCCTCCAAGGAATCCTGTGCTTCCGGTTAAAAATATATTCATCCCTTTTTCAATCAAAAAGTTCCAGCCCTAAAATGCCTAAAACAATTAATAATAGCGATACTACTTTTACAAGGGAAATAGGTTCTTTAAACCAAATAATACCAATAATAGCAATAATAGCGGTTCCCGCGCTGGCCCAAATGGCATATACAACGCTAACCTGCTCCACTTTTTCAAGCACAAGTACCAAAGCTCCCAATGCAAGCCCGTAAAAAACAAATACTAAAATGGAAGGAACCAATTTGGTGAAACCTTCCGCTTTCTTCATGCAGATCGTACCCAATACTTCAAAAATAATGCCTAATGCTAAATAGAGCCAATACATGGTAGGATAGATTTAAATTACTTTAGTTTAATAGGGTAGAGTACCTTTGCATTTAATGGCCTGCGTTAACGTAGTATGAACAAAAGTATATATTTTCAGTATGAATAAGGGTAATAATCGCATACATACTGCTTATTTATTTCCTCCAAGCATTGTAAAAAATGTCCTTATTTCATTTTTAGGGCTTATTGATTCCAATGCCGAAACGTACCTTATTAACCAGGTGGAAACCTATCTCGATTCCACTAAATACCGTGAAAGCACAAAGACGAAAGTAATGGATATTACCATTGAGCTTCTGCAAAATATATTGCATCATTCCGCTCCATTGCCAACCGACGATAAAGTAGCAGGAAACATGTTCGAACTTGAAAAAAGCAAAACGGGGTTCATCCTTTCCACCTCCAATTTTATTGCGACCAGGAAAATTGCCGCGCTCACCAAAAGAATAGAATATCTTAATTCTTTAACGCCCGATGAGTTGACCAGCCTTTATCGGGATATTTTGGATAATGGGAACGCCATAAGGGAAACAGCGGGACTGGGGTTCATTGATATGCGGCGAAAATCGGGCAAGCCTATTTTATTTATGTTTGCCCCGGCAGGCAATAATTATTCTTTATTTACCGTTAAGGTGTTTGTTTAAATATTACTCACCCCTGCGCCCCTCTCTATAAAAAGAGAGGGGAAAAACATTAAAGGTCATAAATACATATACTAAATATATAAAAAATCTAACTTTCTTACCCCCTCTCTACTTGGTAGAGAGGGGGTCGGGGGGTGAGTAATTACAAAATGGATACCATAGAAATTGAAGCAACCAAAGATACCCCCGCCGTTACGTTTTATCCTGAAAGGGGTTACCTTGAAATAAAAGGAAGATCCATATCTGAAACCTCTGCCAAGTTTTACCGCCCTTTGCTGGATAGCGTTGAAAAATATATGTTCAAACCTGTGTCACCAACATTTGTCCACATCCATTTCGATTATTTTAACACGGCCTCCGCCAAATGTATCATTGAGTTGTTGAAACGTTTGGAAGGCCTTACAAAAAAAGGTCATAAGGTGGAAGTACACTGGTATTACAAAGCGTCAGAGCATCACATGTACCAATCGGGCATGGATTATAAAACGATACTGGATTTGGATTTCAGGATGGTGAAGGTGTAGCCTCACACCAATATTACTCCATAGCCATCACTGCCGGAAAATGCCTGACCGGGAAATTCAGCGAGTTGGCAATAAAGCACAATTTGTTAGCCTCATGGTGCAAGGCTGTAGCTTTTTCAATCATGGCTTTTTCGGTAACTACAATAGCAGGATTCAGGGATATCTCTTCAAACCTTCCGCTTCCATCAGGGCTTTCAATCATTTTTCCGATGGGGTGGTCGGAATATTCAACCACTACAATTTTATTGACTGCGCATAAATGCAGGTAAGATAGCATGTGACATGAAGAAACAGAAGCCAGCAGCATTTCTTCCGGATTATAGCGTTCCTTGTTTCCCCTGAAATGCGGATCGGATGAAGCTAATAATTCAGGTTTGCCGCCTGTAGAAATAGTATGGTCGCGGGAGTAACCCCTATAAGTCTCTGTTCCCGTACCATTGTTCCCGGTCCACTTTAAATGGATGTTATAGGTATGTACAGCAGCCATAAATTGTTTTCAAAACTCAAATATAATAACATTCATGCGCTTAGTACAAAAGTATAGGGCGGAATGTTTTACCTTTGCAGAATAACACTATACCAATGATTCACAGAGAAGGATATAAACTTATTGCGGGGTTCTTTATTTTGCTGGCATTATTAAATGTGGTGGTGATCTATTTCGGGCCGCCTGCATGGCTGTTGTATATATTGCTTATACTCTCTTTGGGCTTTTGGATTCTGATAATTCAGTTTTTCCGCAATCCTAAAAGGAATACTCCCATAAATCCCAATCATATTATTGCTCCCGCCGATGGAAAAGTAGTGGTGATTGAAGAAGTGGAAGAGCCGGAATATTTTAAGGATAAACGTAAACAAATATCTATATTCATGTCGCCGTTGAATGTGCATATAAACCGTTTCCCGGTGGGCGGAACAGTACAGTATGTGAAGTATCACCCTGGTTTGTATCTGGTGGCCTGGCATCCGAAATCCTCTTCCGAAAATGAACGTACAACGGTTGTAGTAAAGACGGATAATAATGGAGAAGTGCTCTTCCGCCAGATTGCAGGGGCAGTGGCAAGGAGGATAGTGTACTATTGTAAAAATGGAGACAAAGCAGTTCAGGGTGGTGAAATGGGCTTTATCAAATTCGGTTCCAGGGTAGATATTTTTTTGCCGCTAACGGCAAAAATGAATTCAAAACTGAATGATATTGTAAAAGGAGGGGAGACAGTAATTGCTGAATTCTAAACATGAAAAAGGGCCTTCTTATTGCAGCATTTTTATGGGGAATTATTCCGGCATATTCCCAAAATCATGCTACCTGTGATGATGCCATTGCAGTTACTACATCTTCTTACGGACCTATTACTCCTGAAGGTTGGGCCGATTCTTCTTTATGTGTGCCTAATAACGAAACCATGTATTTCGGTAAAAGCCACCTCGTAGTTTGGTTTTCATTCATTGTGCCTTATGATACGATTCTTACATTCCAAATTGTGCCTCAAAACCCAACGGATGATTTTGATTTCATTCTTTTCAAAGCAGACAGAGGCGATTTTTGCCAAAAGGAGAAGCAACGCAAGGTGAAACCCATACGCAGTAATTTTGCAAAGCCCACGGAATATAGTAAAGGAGTCTCCGGCCTTTCCGCAAAAGGAACAGAAGCCTTCATACCACCCGGATTTAACTCTCCTTATAGTTCTCCGGTAACTGTAAAGAAAGGGGAATGGTATTACCTGGTTGTGGATAATTACATCAGCAACAAAGGTGGATTTACATTAAAACTTCCTTTTCAATTTAATGGAAGAAATACAACA
>DATHNK010000080.1:0-3868 GCA_035486075.1 Bacteroidia bacterium | reverse complement strand
TCGTAAGCAGCGGTTTCATTTAAATCCCTGAAAGAGTGGGCTAAAATATGTTTGCTTTCCTGTTCATACAGGTCGTTCATCAAACATTTTAAGGCTTCAACTTCTGAGGATTGCTGTTCCATTTTGGGCGTATATTTCTATTTTTATACAGCTATTTACAGAAATAGTTACAAATGCCTTGGGTAAATACCCTTGTTCAGCCCCAGATAATATGTAACTTATTGATAATAAGCATAAAAAATATAATAATGGGAATCCCTCAAAACCTGATAAAATTTAGGATATGGCTTCCTGAATTGTGGAAACGGGGCTTTTACTTTAAAAAGTGATATTGAATACCCCAGTTAAAACCCACTCCGGTAGCTTTCCATGATGCAACTATATATTCGTTAAATACCGGAACATTGCTGCTTAAGTTATTGTAATTGATGTCGGGGAAGTAAAGTGTTTCACTAAAACCGAATTTTCCAATGTATTCCCGTGCCGTAAAATGCAGGTCTACCCAGCTGCCACTGCCATATATCTGGTAATTATTGTAAATACTGGTAATAGTAAGGTTGGATACTCCAATGTTCAAACCTGCGAGTAAATCAAAATGCCGGTGCCTTATCATATGCGCATTCACGATTAATCCGGATTCAACTCCCAAAGCTGATTGTAACGTCCAGTCGTGGTAATAGTTATCGAATTTGAATTGCAAGCCAAGGCCAAGCCATTTGGCAACCCCATACTCTGCCCCTATGCTGAAGTTTCGAGATGCAGCTCCAGTATTCGTATCATAGGTTTGCCCATTATAATTATTTACTTCATGTTGCTTAAGCGCGTATCCGTCAATGCCGAAGTTTGCGGTCACTATCAGTGAACCGGTTTGAAAGGATACAGAAGAGCTTGTTTGAGCAGATGTTGCAGTTTGGGCCGGTGCAACAGGTTGTGGAGCCTGTGCAATGGAGTTAACCGAAAACCCTGCTAATAAAATGGTAAAATAAATGGGGTATTTTTTCATCAGTATATATTATGCTGCAAAGCTACAAACAAAAAAGGAGGGATGAACTCCCTCCTTTCTATAAATATTAACATCGCTTTTTTACAGCTTGGTTACTTTCCTCACAATTCTTTGCCCGTTAGTTTCAATTACCAGGAAATAAATGCCGGGCCGGAGGGTTTCCATATTTATCATCTCCTTGTAATCTTGCTTTATTATCCTGTTCTTATCTGCAAATACATCTCTGCCAAGTATGTCGGTGAGGTAAAAGTTGGCATTGGCGGAACCTCCTTTAATTACTACATTCAAAATATTATCGGCCGGGTTGGGATAAATATCAAGGTTTTCAATTTCATTCGAAATATCAGGCACCGCCGCAATGGTGAAGCAATTGGTAGCCGTATCTACACATCCGTGAATATTCATAACCATAAGCGTGGGGCAATAGTAAGCTCCCCATGGGTATGTTTCCAGGGGATTTTTCATGGTACTTGTATCCCCATCTTCAAAATTCCATAACCTATATGCAAGCCCATATGCATCAGTACTATGGTCGGCAAACAAAACTCTTTTGTTACTATATACCGTATAGGTATATGCTGCATGAGGACTGCCGTATGCCGTTATCATATCCAACTTTTTTAACGTAGCGCTGCAACCACTATCGGAAACTACTGTTAGGGTTACAGAATAACTTCCGCTGTCAAAATAGCAATAAATAGGATTTTCTAAATTTGTTGAATCTCCATTACCGAAAGCCCAGCGCCATTGCGCATTATTACCAATAGTTAAATCTCTGAATTGAACACACAGTGGGGCACAACCTTGTTGAACACCGGCAGAAAAGTTTACGGGAGGAAAGGGATTTATATTTATAAATTTATTCGCTGTAGCAATGCAGCCATTATTATCAGTAATATTAACTGTATAGTAGCCCGAAATAGAAGGACTAATATTTATGCCACTCGTAGTTGATGAACTGGGGCTCCATAAATAGGTATACGGTGTGATACCTCCATAGCCGTAAGCATTTAAAGTAAATGTTGTACCAGGACAGCCAGAACTTAAGCCTGAAATAGAAGCAAAAAGTTGTGCTGGTTGACCAATAGTAACCCAAGTAGATGCCTTATTTCCCAAAGAATCTGTAACTGTTATAGTAAAAGTATTGGTTGCATTTAATCCGGAGGCTATAGCTGAAGTTCCTCCATAGGGAGTCCACAAATAAGTATAGGCACCTGTGCCACCGCTTGCAATAGCTGTGGCGGTTCCATCCCCTTGCCCAAAACACGAAACGTTTTCATAACTTGAAATCATGACAGAGAGTGGGTTCGAGTTAATCTGCCCAAAGCTTAAGAAACTTATTAATTGCAGGATAAAAGTAGAAAGGAAAGTAATTTTCTTTTTCATAAATTATTTCAAATGTTTCAACAAATCAATATTACGGGATTTTTTCCATACGAAACCATACCATTTATTAATTGGTACGATTTATTGAGCAGACGGTATGATTTAGCTTGTAAATGGTAAATCCTATTTGCCGTTCGGGCTCCGGCCTACTTCTTTGCAACAGCGGCATTATTCGCCAACCCTGACCAGGAAACAATATCCAATTTAATGGAACCCACAAGTATATTGGCCTGTGCACGTATAGGTATATGGTTTTTATCATCGGATATCCATACCTGCAAATCGTCGTTATGCTTGAATATACGGCCTTTCTGAACCAATGGCTCAAATACCATGCAACATATTTTTCCAACATCGCTGCTGATGGTATCACGCCGAACAAATTTTATTTTTAGGCTCCAGATCTGGTCATCCACAAGGGTAACAACGCTGTCCACTTTACCGGGCTTTTCATTGGTGTAATCAAAGGTGCGTGAAAAATAAAACGCGGAAAGCATATCCTGTATATAGGGCGGAACTTTATATTTTTTACCGCTACTGTTTACCATTTGATAGTCCTGGTCGAACAGCATATCCTGCTTTATTTTAAAGCCTCCTTCATTTACTCTCCGTATAAACATCAGCGGACAAATGGCCTGTGCATCAATATAGGTTTCATACCTGTCATCCACCGGAAATACAGCCCCCACAACCCCTGTGGAAACACCTGTGCCAACTACATGATAGGCTTTCCTTCCCAATAAAGGCACCAGCGAATCCTGAATTTTTATAGTAGCAAGTCCGGCATCAATAAATCCATAGTGAATACGGTAAACAAGCTTTTCGCCGCATTTGAAAGCGTCATTTTTAATGTTACGGCTTCTGCTGTTCTGGGCATTAGAGTTCATCAGGGAGAAAGCTATAAAGGAGAAAGTTAAAAAAAACCTGACTACTTTATAACTTTTCACTTTATAAACTTTTACCTGTTTAGTACTGTTCTTTTTCGTTTGGAAAGTCTTTGCTTTTCACATCTGCAATATAATTGGTAACAGCAGCGGTCATTTCCTGGTACATATTGGCATAGCGGCGTAAAAACCGTGGATGGAATTCGTAGGTAAGCCCAAGCATATCGTGTAATACCAGTACTTGTCCATCCACTAAATTTCCCGCTCCTATTCCAATAGTTGGGATGGAAACCCGTTTAGTTACTTCTCCTGCAAGCGCAGCAGGTATTTTTTCCAGTACAATAGAGAAGCATCCTGATTCCTGCAATACAACTGCATCTTCCAGCAGTTTGTTGGCTTCCGCTTCTTCTTTCGCCCTTACAGTATACGTCCCAAATTTATAAATAGATTGTGGTGTCAATCCCAAATGACCCATTACCGGTATCCCGGCGGATAATATACGTTTCACGGAATCTTCGACTTCTTTTCCGCCTTCGAGTTTAACGGCATGGGCACCCGACTCTTTCATTATTCTTATAGAAGAGTTAAGAGCCTC
>DATHNK010000079.1:0-2126 GCA_035486075.1 Bacteroidia bacterium | reverse complement strand
TCAAACAAAGGAACTATATAAAAATCGTTAGGAGCAGATGCGTCGCTCTGTGGATAGCCTATATCTCCGTCACCATCGGTAAAATTAACACGCAGGTAAGCTGAATCGGTGGTTGAACCTGAGCAGAACGGAGTAAAACTGTTATAGGTAATGGCCGGAATAATGGGGTAATTCTCCTTTTTAGTACAAGAGGCATATAAGAGGCCTAAAACACAGATGATTAGAAAAGTTCTGAAATATTTCATCACATAATTGATACTATTGCAAATATAGATATTATTTTTGAAACGATTATGAATAGAGACCTGTTAGATATCAAAAGGTTTATTGAAAACAGTATTTCCTTGCAAGGAAGTAACCAGGGACAAAATAATTCCGAAAGAGAGTTTGAAAAACTGGCCCTTGAAATTTTCCATTTTCAGGTGGAGCACAATGCAATTTATAGGGCTTACGTTAATAATTTGGGAGTTGATATTTCCAAGGTTTCTGGGCTGACCGAGATACCTTTTTTACCCATTTCATTTTTTAAATCGCATGAAGTGGTTACAGGGAAAAGGGAAAATAACAGTATTATATTTAAAAGTAGTTCAACTACTTCTGATACTCCGTCTAAACATATTGTTAAAGATGTTTCTATGTATGAAAGCAGTTTCCGGAAGGGGTTTGAATTATTTTACGCAGATATAAAAGAGTATTGCCTGCTTGCACTTTTACCCTCATATTTGGAACGGGGAGATTCATCGTTAGTTTACATGGTGAATGACCTGATAAAAGACTCCGGTAATCCGGATAGCGGATTTTATATGGACAACTACCAGGAGTTAGCCAATAAACTAAAAATTAACGAAAAGAAAGGCAAAAAAACCCTGTTAATTGGGGTGACATATGCTCTTTTAAAACTGGCAGAAGAATATCCGATGGAATTGAAAAATACTACCATTATGGAAACCGGAGGTATGAAGGGCAGGAGGGAAGAGCTTACTCGAGAGGAGGTGCATCGGATTCTTTCCAATGCTTTCAAAATTGAAAATATACATTCAGAGTATGGTATGACGGAGTTATTGTCACAGGCTTATTCCAAAGGGAAAGGCGTATTTCAATGTGTGCCCTGGATGATGGTATTGATTAGGGATGTTTACGATCCATTCCGCATGGGACTAATAAATGAAAGTGGCGCCATAAACATAATAGACCTTGCCAACATAAACTCCTGTTCTTTTATAGCTACGGATGATTTGGGTATTATATTCCCAAATGGAGATTTTGAAGTAGCTGGAAGGCTCGACAGCAGCGATATACGCGGATGCAACATAATGGCTTCAGAACTCTGAAGTTAATTAGTTAATTTTACGGAATGAACCGTATTGACAGGCTTACAGCAATCTTGATACAACTGCAATCGAAGCGGGTGGTGAAGGCCCAGGATATTGCCGAACGGTTCAGTATTAGCCTGAGGACTGTTTACAGGGATATCCGGACTTTGGAAGAAGGAGGAATCCCGATCATTGGGGAAACAGGCGTAGGCTATTCCATTATGGATGGGTACCGCTTGCCTCCGGTAATGTTTACGCTGGAGGAGGCAACCGCTTTTCTGACCGCCGAAAAACTGATTGAAAAGTTGACCGATACTTCAACGGAAGAAAGCTACAAATCGGCCATGTATAAGGTGAAGGCTGTATTACGCTCCACTGAAAAGGATTACCTGGAAAGTATGGATAACCACATAGAGGTTCTTAATAACTCCCATATTCCAAAGCCAAAAAGCCTGCCCAATCCTATACAGGCAATATTAAAAAGCATATCGGGTAAGAATGTGCTGAATATTGAATACTTCTCTAACAACAAACAGGAGAAAACAAAGCGGAACATTGAACCCGTTGGAGTATTTTACTCCGGTAATTACTGGCATATTATTGCTTTTTGCCATCTGAGGAACGACTACCGTGATTTCCGGACTGACAGGATCTCGCATATCTCACAAACCAGCCAGAAATTTATAAAAGAGCATCCCTCTTTAAAAAACTATTTAAAGCAATTAACCAAGGAAAGAGAATTGGAAACTGTTGTGATGCGGGTTGATAAAAAGATACTTAGCCACTTCGGCGACCAGCTTTACTATAATGGGA
>DATHNK010000078.1:0-2644 GCA_035486075.1 Bacteroidia bacterium | reverse complement strand
CATGGGTTTAATTTTTTAATTGAAAATAGATGTTGTTGCCGGGCCGGTTTATTTTTTTAACTTTTTAACCTTAACTACCATTACGCCGATAATTTCATAAAGGTTGGGTGCGTATTTGCCAATTGCATTTATTAAATAGCTACCGTCTAATAACCACCCATTTAAAATTCTATACAAATATATGTAAAATATCAATCAGTCTAATTGCAACTTAGCGGATGGTATATTTAAGGTGATTAATGGCGGTTTTGGGTGATTAACTGCGAATATAAATAGCCATCCACCTATCTCGCCTGCATGGAATTGGTATTAAAATGAACCGGCGGGCCATCCAGGCAAGGGGTATACATGGCTCCATCGGCGAAATCTACGATCAACGCGGGCCAAAACAATAGAATATCACAAACAAATGCAGCAGGCCTTATTTGTCTTTGCCCGTTAATAGGCTTGGTTTTCTGACATTCGGTTATTGTTCCTCCGAAAAGGGTACCGCATGAACTGCAGAATATACTGGAAGCAATACATAATAAAATTATCTTTTTCATAAAATATTTTCTTTAAAAGTCCGGAATTTAAAATCGGGTTTGTTTCACAAAAATAGAAAAATGATGGAAATAAACTATTTCAAAACAAATTCATAGGGTTATAGAATAAAAACACCTTCCATATGCGTAATAAGGTTCAAAAAGCTAGTTTATACTTTTCTACTAAGGTTAAAACTTGCAATTTATAACCTTAGTAGAAATTAATAGCGAAAAGTAATTCAACCTTATTATTGGCATACCAATTTTTGGGATAGCTTCCAATATCTTTTGTGCTTATTTCTGAAGAACCAGCTTCCCCTCCCCTATCAAATCGCCTTTATCACTAACCACTCTGTAAAAGTAAACACCGCTGGGTTGATTGGAAAGATTGATGAGATTGTCATCCGCCAGTTGGCGGATTGCGGTAAATACTTTCTCCCCAAGCATATTAAATACCTCTATATTTTTGGGCACAAAATTTTGTGCCCCTACAAATGCAATGGTGAAAATGCCGGAAGATGGATTGGGGAAAACATTTATTACATTCTCATTTTCCTCAATAGGACTTATTCCTGTTGGATGGTTCCAACTGGCAATATGCCGAACAGTAGTTCTGCCCGAAAGCTTAATATCTCCGCCAGCATATACATCATTCTGAAAATAAGCAAGTGTATAAACTCCCGAATCCGGTATGTTAAATCCCGAACCCAGAGAATCCCAGGTTGTACCGTCCCAGGTGGCTACCTGCAAGGTTTTTACGCCATTTACAGTATCAAATACGCCACCCAATATCAACCTGCCTCCTGCAACAATCATTGCTCTAATTTCTCCACCCGAGTTGAGTTTTTTTTCAGATATAACAGAATCCCATGCAGTACCATTCCATGTAGCAACCATTGTTGCCGGATGTCCACCGGCGGAATCAAAAAATCCTCCAACATATAATAGCCCGTTATATGTACATAGGGCCGAAACCCCGCCAAGGCGGCCATTATATTTTAACCCTTGTCCGCAGGCCGACCAGATTGAACCGTTCCATGTGGCAAAAGCATTGCAAGGTTTCCCTCCTGCGGAATCAAAATTTCCACCCACGTACAACTCTGAATTATATACTTCCAACGATAGCCCAAAATCGTTAAGTCCGGCCCCCATAGCAGACCAGGATGTTCCATTCCACATAGCTATGTTTTTTGCAGGCTGTCCTCCTGCAGAATCAAAATAACCGGCAACGATCAGGTTGCCATTATATACTATCATACTGAAAACTATAGGTTCTGCTCCACTTATTCCAGTGCCCACTGCTGACCAGTTTGTACCATTCCACATAGCTATATTGGAAGCAGGCATTCCCCCGGCAGAATCAAAAGCTCCACCTGCATAAAGATTTCCATTATAAACCATCAGTGCCTCAATAGCTACCCCGTAATAACCTTTAATTCCACTGCCCACATCAGTCCATGAAGAGGAAGAGTATTTTGCAATATTATTTACCGGGCTGAAAGCAGCTTCTGTAAAGCTACCCGCAACATAAAGTTCAAAATTATACACTGCCATAGCGTAAGGCGGGCCATTCAATCCATCATCAACCGAAAACCAGTCTTGTGAAAAACATGGTGTAAAGAGCGAAAAACCAAAAAATAAAATTGAAACGGTTATTATTTTTTTCATGAATTTTCTTCTAATTAACTGATATTAAAACATTTTATTGCCTTACAAATATAACAACATTTCAAAGCTATCGGGTTTTTCAATTGCCGTTAACTTTAGTGAACGGGAGTCGCAAACAAAAAATGTGGCTTTAGCCCTAAAAAATGACTGCTTTGGCCAAAGCCTATTGTTGAAGTTGTTATCTTTTCCGTCTGCTAAAGCCCGTTCGAACGGTTCATCCGGGCGGGCAGTCGGCAATTGAAAATGCCTTATTACCTCGCGATAACCAGCTTCCCCTACGCTGAAAATTTAAAATGTACTTTCCCCTTTTACCTTTATAAACTTTCTCCTCTACGAACCCGTTGTCCTCCCTTCCCTTTGCCTTTGCAATGTTTCCTCATATTCCCTTATGGCTTGCTGGGTAAATGGGTCCTTTGCATAATTCGGATTGGGGTTTGGCATCACCCGGATAC
>DATHNK010000077.1:0-4696 GCA_035486075.1 Bacteroidia bacterium | reverse complement strand
GGACCTAATAATGCCGGAGTTATTTTTAAACTTGATACAGGTTCGATTGCCTCCATAAATGTATTAACAACAACTACATGCATAATTAATATCTCCCCCAACCCCGCCTCCAACAAAGTCTTCGTAACCCTTTCTCCTAATTCCAAAGAATCCCTTTGCCAACTTTATACCATAACAGGCCAGCAAGTTTGGGTTTCAACCATTGCGGCTAATACTTCCACTTTTGAAATTCCGGTTAGCAATTTGAATAATGGCGTTTACTTTTTAAAACTCCAAACCGGTGATGGAGGTACTTTAGTGAAGAAAGTGGAGGTGGTAAAATAAAAAATCACATTTTTTATTATCTACTATTCTTGAACATTATCAGGTAGTTTACAACCTTTAAACTACCCTTTCCTTTACAAAACTTAAATGGTCGGTAAAGTTTTTTTACCTTTGTGCCGTCTCATGGAAAATATGACAATTGAAGTGGCGTTGAGCAATACCCCGTTAAACGCGAACACAAACAGAAAACTGATAAGTACCCCGATTAGAAAAACCCCTCTTCTACTTTTAGGTCTTGCTTTATCTTTAAGTTCAGCTAATGTATTTGCCGGCGACAGCCTCAAGTACAAAGTCCTTTCGTTGGACAGTGCTATCAGTTTGGGTTTGCAGCACAGCAAACAAATTCAATACTCAAATGCACGGGTAAATGAAAGCAAAGCATCCCTTAACGATCTGAATAATCGCATAATGCCGGATCTGGATGTATCTGCCGGATATTCCCGCCTAAGTGACATTCCTACCGAATATATCAATTTCCCTGGCTTTCCTCCAATCCCATCTACTGCATTATTCCCTGTTATTCTGAATAACTATTCAGCGGGTGCTTCCTTAAACGAAAGTGTTTTTAATGGTTTTCAGTGGAAATATGCTGTTCAGAATATGCAGTTTACAGAGAAAAGCACTGAATACAACCTTGAAAGCCAAAAAAGCAATGTTTCCATAGTAGTTATTATGGAATATATAAATTTATATAAGCTTCAAAAGGCTTACGATGTGATAGAAGAAAACCTGAAAGAAATAACTGCCCACGTGAATGAAGTGGGTGATTTTGTAAAACATGGGTTGGCAACTCAAAACGATCTATTACGCACACAATTGCAACTTTCCAATGCTCAACTTACGGAATTGGATATTAAAAACCAGATTGAAACGTTGAATTTCAACCTTAATACACTACTTGGCCTCCCTGAAAATTCAGCGATTGCCGTTGACAGTAATGCTATTTTGGATAACAAAACTACGCAACCCCTACCCTATTACCTTCAAAATTACGCGCAAAACCGCAATGATTTGAAAGCGCTGGATCTGCAATCAAAAGCTGCTGAAGCAACTATTAATGAAACTAAAAGCAGTTTATATCCGCGTCTCAGTGTTGGTGCAGACTATAATTACCTTAGGCCAAACCCTCGCATTATTCCACCATTAGACCAGTTTCAGCCTACCTGGGATATAGGAGTTCGGATTTCCTATAGCATAACGGGATTGTATGACAATAAGAACAAAACAGATGTAAGCCGTGCACGGCTTGCAGAGGCTAAGGCTCAATATGATGATCTTTCGGATAATGCTAAGATGGATATCAATAAGGATTACCTTCAGTACAAAGAATCTCTGGATAAGATTGGAGTTGCCCAAAAATCATTGGAACAGGCCCAGGAAAATTATAAAATTGTAAAATCGAAATACGATAACCATATCGCCTTGTTAACAGATCTGTTAGATGCAGATAACTTCTTGTTAAACGCACGAATCAGTCTTATTTCATCTAAAGCCGATGCTACCCTTGCATATTATTCCATGTTGAAATCTGCAGGCGTATTCACTACTAAATAAAAGCTACCTCATGAGCGAAGAAAAAGAACCTAAAAAAAAGAAAGCCCCTACCACTATAATACTTGGAGTGATACTTGTAGGAGGTATCATCTTTGGTATTATGGAGTATTTAAAATACAAGAACATTGAGAATACCGATGACGCCCAACTATCGAGCAATATTGACCCGGTGGTAGCCCGGATTTCTGACTATGTTACTTCCATCAACTTTAAAGATAATGAACACGTCACCAAAGGTCAGGTTTTGGTGCAGTTAGATGACAAGGACCTTATTATTAAAGAACAACAAGCCGAAGCCAATCTGAACGACGCACAGGCCAATTCGGATGTATCGAAAGCCAATGCTGCCTCTGTACAATCTACACTTGCTACCAGCAGAGATGAAATTACTTCTGCTAAAATAAATTTTGATAAAGCTAAACGGGATTTTGAACGATATCAAAACCTTTACAAGGATGGCTCGGTTACCCAGGAACAATTTGACCAATACAGAACTACCATGCAAAGCGACTCCAACATGGTGGATATTGCCAACAGAAAATATGAATCAGCCCAGAAACAATATGACCTTTCATTGGCTAATCTTGCTTCCGCCGAGGCAGCAGTTGCTGTAAAACAGTCCGATTTGAATTTTGCAAAACTGCAACTATCTTATGCCACTATTACCGCCCCTGCCAGCGGTATTGCATCTAAAAGAAGCATACAACTTGGCCAGCTTGTAGGTGTTGGTTCTTCGCTGCTTGCTGTGGTGGAAGACAGCGTTTGGGTGGAAGCCAATTTTAAGGAAACCCAATTGAGTGATATTAAAACAGGGCAGTTGGCTAATGTAACCGTAGATGCTTTAAACGGACAAATCATTGCAGGTACCGTAAGTTCATTTGCAGGAGCAACCGGAGCTTTATTCTCTTTGCTGCCACCCGATAATGCAACGGGCAACTATGTTAAGGTTGTGCAACGCATCCCGATCAAAATTGTATTGGATACTAAAAATCCTGCCTATAAACAACTCCGTCCCGGTCTTAGCGTGGAGGTTTCTATTACCGTTCAATAAGTTCTACCAGGAGTAATATATAGATACATTTCCATATATGTAGCTGTACACATTTTTAAGTACCGGTGAGGAATAAATTTGCGTGTACGAAATACTGAAATGCCTGTAAGCGAGCACTGGCCCATATTCGGCATACCCTACAAAATTTTCTATATCCTGTTTGGGCTTCGGGACATATACTATTTCTCTTTCTGAGTTTACTATTGCAATTGTCTTTACCATAGGCTGAGGGGTAAACAGCCCTCCCTGCAGCATGGCACTATATAACACATATTGACCAGCAACTTTCATCATAAAGTAGAACTGAACTTTATTTACTCCTTTTTCCGATTCTTTAAAAGAGGTGGAGAGCTGGCTTATAAGCCCGTTGAAATAGGGATGCATTTTACCAATGTATACTGATGTTCCGAGTTCGAATCCATCAAACATTGTACCCGCATAAATACCACCATCAGCAATTGCCTCGACTCCTTTATTGGAATACAACTCCTTTTCGATATTGAAATTCAGATTAAGTAAAGGGGCATTATTGTATTGATTGCCCCAGCCTCCTGGAACTGCTGTATCCTTTAATACCGTATGCAGCCAATGCTGTGCTGCTCCTGCCAATGAAGCCGGGCCTATTACTCCAAACACAAACTCTGTTTGCAAATCATATTTCTTTTGAGGATTATAAGAGTATAGGGAATGTTTTCCCACCATAGCCCCTGCATAAGAATAGTCATTGTAAACATAGTAGCTGGTCGTAAGGTAATCGGGTGTATACATAATTTGCATTAACCCTATACTATAAATATTAATGCAACTGTCACCGGCTTTAGGCACCCATTTATCCAGGAAAAACCTGGGGCGATGGTTTAGGGTATAATAAAAGTTCAATTGTTCACCGCTGGTATAAGCTTTATCAGTACCCAAACCCAAATCATTTAAGTAGTCATCATCCTCATAAGCCCGAAACATATAGGTAGGAGTTTCCTTTTGACAGTAACTATTTTTACACAAAATAAGTTGCAGCAGAAGAAAAACAAAAGAGAAAATCTTACCCGGTTGAACCATCATTTTATAAAAACTACTGACAATGATACCAAGAAAAAATGACTTTTGTTTTACACATTTATACAGTTTTACGAGTTATAAGGATGTGTCAAACAAAATACAAATTAATGATTTACAATTACTTACACATAATTTTTGTTTGACACAGGTGTATAATGAGCGTATAGTGTCAAACAAACCTTTTACCATCCGGTCATTGACTTTCAAGGAACATTATAACTTGTAATTTAACTTTGCAATATGACATAATTCTTTTCAAAATACCGCCGTTCTGTGCCCGCCTGTCGGGACATTTGGGAAACTTTAGGAATAAGGGGTGATTTGCTATTTGTAAAAATTACCTTATACATACTTCCCTCTAAACAATTATTGATTTCTATTAACCTATAATGTAGTTTTGCATATTATGTCCACTCCCAATCTCTCCAACATCCCTGAACGTGACAGGCAAGTAACCTGGCATCCTTTTACACATCAAAAGGAGGCAGGATACCCTTTAAATATTGTGAAAGGAGAGGGCGTTTACCTGATTGATGAAAAAGGAAATAAATACATTGACGCCTTTTCATCGTGGTGGGTGAATTTGCATGGACATGCCAATCCTTACATTGCGGAAAAAATATACGAACAGGCCAAAACCCTTGAACAGGTCGCCTTTTCAGACTTTACACATGCACAGGCTGTAATATTGGCGGAGCGCCTGCTCTCACA
>DATHNK010000076.1:0-2725 GCA_035486075.1 Bacteroidia bacterium | reverse complement strand
GACCTATAGCATTCATCGATCTTGAGACCACAGGTACCAATATTGCAACCGATAGGATTGTGGAGATCTCCATCCTGAAATTAATGCCGGATGACACTACTCAAACCCAAACTTCGCGGATTAACCCTACCATACCTATTCCGGCAGAAACATCGGCTATACATGGTATATTTGATAAGGATGTAAAGGATTGCCAAACATTCAAACAACTAGCTCCGAATTTGTTAAAAATGCTTGATCAATGCGACTTGGCGGGGTACAACTCCAACAAGTTCGACATACCCTTATTGGTTGAAGAATTTTTAAGAGCGGAAGTGGATTTTGATATTGAAAGCTGTAAGTTTATTGATGTTCAGAATATTTTCCATAAAATGGAGCAGCGCACTTTGTCGGCAGCCTATAAGTTCTATTGTCACAAAGAACTTGTTGGTGCCCATGGAGCAGAAGCCGATGTAATAGCAACTTTCGAAGTATTGAAAGCCCAGCTGGAAAAATACGATAATCTGGAAGGGAATGTGGGCTACTTGAGTAAATTCAGTTCAGCCAATGATGCGGTTGATCTGGCCGGACGAATAGTACGTGATAAAAAGGGTGTCGAAGTATTTAACTTCGGAAAGCATAAGGGCAAGCCTGTAAATGAAATATTTAAAAGTGAACCATCCTATTATAACTGGATGATGGACGGAGACTTTCCGCTTTCCACTAAAAGGGTAATTACTAAATTAAGGCTGAAGGCATTCAATAAGTAAGAAGCCTTTCAATTCTTAGATTTACGGTTTTTTGAAAAATTAAACATCCGTAATATTACTAGTGAAATCCATAAAGTAAAACTAACGGCAAAAACTAAAAAGGCAAATAGTTTCAGATAATGCCTTCCATTGTCAATTTTAAAAGTGCCGTTATAATAAATTCCATAATGACTTCTTTCCCCCAGGTATTCTTCAAGTGATTCTATAAAACTCATGTTATTATTGATATCCGGGTGGGGCCAGTAAAGTTTGGCGGCAGATATGAAAATTTCCGACTCGGATTTTTTCACTAAAAAGTAGGGTACGGTGTCAATTCTGCTTAATGAATCGACACTTAATACCCTGATGTTGTCATAATTAGCTGAAGAGTTTATATTAAGTAAATCTATAGTGTTTAATACTTTACCTCCGCCTCCAAACACTATTATATTTTTATATGTAAGGTCAACAAAAGCCCATCTTTTTTGCTCTTTTATGTAACTTTCGTCAAATACATGCCCGGCAATAACCGCATTACTCAATTTGCCTGAAACTCCTATTTTTCTTGTAGGAATTCCGGCACAATTAGCAAACAAAAAATAAATCTGACAATAACTTTCGCAATCTATGTGGCCTTTTTTTGCACAAGCCAGCATATATTGCCTTAATGGACTTAATTGTTTTATAGAATCAGGTGTATGGCCAGCTAAGGGTCCTAATTTACCGATAAGATACTTGCCTATTAAAGCTATTCTTTCTATAGTGCTTCCGGTGTCTGAAACACCAATAGTATCTTTAAGAATTTTCTTTACCTCACTAAGTTCCTCCGTTGTAATGTTTTTTGACAACTTGGTCCAGTTTGCTATTGGATAGAGTGGATGTTCAATCATAGGTAAGTTGCAAGACGATACAAAAATACCCCCGTCAGATCGATGGTATTCAATCTCCATTACAAGGGAGTCCAATCCTTGTGAACCAGATGCTTTTATTTTGTATAAGTGCTTTCCGTTGCGCAGTTTTATTGTCGGATGCTCTGACGCTTTTTCAGTATATCTATTCACAGAATCATTTATCACCCAATCAAAGGAAGATGAGGTGGGTAAAATTATGATCCTTAAGGAATCTTCGGGCAGGCTTTCAAGGTTTTGAATGCGATAATTTTCGTCCGGAAAGTAAAGTTCATTATAGTTAAATGCTTCCGTATACATATAGCCATGATGATACCTGAATACATACATGTAACAATTAATCAGGAAAAGAACACCGGTAAACAATGTCAGGGTGAAGAAGGTATTGTGAAGTTTTTTGGGGACTTCTCCTGATGAAAGCATTAGGGTCTTATTCTATTTTTGAAAAAATCAGACACCTGCAAAATGGTTTGCAGGTTACGTTGGTGGGCCCAGTAGGACTTGAACCTACGGCCAACGGATTATGAGTCCGCTGCTCTAACCGTCTGAGCTATGGGCCCGATTTTTTTGAATTGGGCAGCGAATTTAGATATTTGCATCTTATTATGAGTAAAAAGATTCCGAAAAATATAAAAACAGTTATTTTTGACCTGGGCGGGGTGCTGTTTGATATTGATTATAAATATACCCAGCAAGCCTTTCAGCAACTGGGGGCAACAACTGATTTCAATACCGTCTATTCCCAGCAAAAACAGGCCGGTATATTTGATGAATTTGAAAAAGGAAATATTTCCCCGGCTCAGTTCAGGGACGGATTAAGGAAATGGCTGCCATCAAATGTTACAGATAAACAGATTGACCAAGCCTGGAATGCCTTGTTAATAGGATTTCCCCATGATAAAATCGAACTGTTATACAGCTTAAAAAGTAAGTACGGCTTATATCTTTTAAGTAACACAAATGATATTCACTTGCCAGTTGTATTAGATATGATCGATAATACCCACACAGCCGGACAATTAGGTAAGTTATTTATTAAAGAGTATTATTCCTGCCGGATGGGTTTAAGGAAACCCGAAAAGATGATTT
>DATHNK010000075.1:0-2323 GCA_035486075.1 Bacteroidia bacterium | reverse complement strand
TTAAAAACAATTATTCCAAGGTGGATGTGTATGACCATGCATCCGGGAAAATGGTTTCTACGGGTCTCATTTTTTGCGGACTTATGATGGGCGACCATTCCAAATGCAGTATCAATACCATGTTTAATACGGGAACTGTGGTTGGGGTTTGTGCCAATATTTTTGGTGGTAATTTTCCGCCTAAGTTCATTCCGTCATTCAGTTGGGGTGGTGCCGCCGGATTTACTACCTATGAATTAGACAAAGCTTTTGAAACTGCCCAACGTGTTTTTGAAAGAAGACACAAGGAGTTTGATGATACAGAAAAAGATATTCTGAAAGCAGTGTTTTCGCTTACAAAAAGTAAAGGATAGCGTTTATATCAATCTTACCACCACTTTTTTTTATTTTTGTTTTTATCGTGAAACCCATAAGGGCAATGCCTGCATCCATTCTCGCAGCAATAACCACGCCTCAAATGGAATTTTTCCGTATAGACTCTGTACCCTTCTTCCGTCAGGTAATAGTCTCCGTCCTGGTATAGTACAGGGCCCTTTTCTTCCGGTTTTTCTTCTTCAGCAGACAAGTTAGGAGGTAACTACATTTTTCAAATTTACATTTCTGTTTCTAAGGTCAAGCCCGCCCTCCATAACCGATTTAAGGTTTGTCATATAAAACGTCCAGCCATTATTACAGCCTAAGTGGAGGCGTACCTTTGATATTTCGTCAGTAGGAATTTTTTCCTGCACCAGTTCCATAATGGTCCGGCCATCCTGCAATTTGCAGGTAACAGTCACCACACATTCTCCGGCAAAAGTAAACTTGAACATATCCTTTCCGTTCAGGTCGAGTACTTTGCCTTTTTCCTGGGTTTTGTCATCATATCCATGCCATCTCCATAAGTAGGTATCGCCCGGTTGAACGGCTTCACTATCATCGCGTAATTTTCCATCAGGGGTAGTAAAAAGCGCCTTCCGAAGGAACCAACTTTCCAGGTTCGACTGTGTGGCCCAAGCATTATAAACGGCACTGGGCGTAGCCCTTATGTCTACCTTAAGTGAAAACTTTGACCAGTCGTAGTGGCTCATTATGGCTGTATTTTAAAAGATGTGGAGGTTTCTTTGTCTGAAATAATGCATATATTTCTAACGTGTTGCAAAGGTAATCCTATTTTCTGCCGAAAAAAAATTTAATTTTTTGTTGCATATTCAAAAATATATGTAGCTTTGCATCTCAAAGTACTTTTTAAATTATAATTATGGAAGATAAAAATGAACATTTGGAGGCGCTAACGGAAATACGTTCACTCATGGAACGTTCTTCCCGTTTTATATCGCTAAGCGGGCTGTCCGGGGTTTCAGCAGGGGTGTTTGCCCTGGCGGGTGCGGCTATGGTTTACCGCTATCTGCACCTGGAGATAACTTCCCCCTGGAACTATGATGAAGTATTGAATATGGGCTCAGGAGAATTTAACCATATGTTCTTCTTCTTCATGGCAGATGCACTTTGCGTTCTTGCTGCTTCGCTGGTTGCCGGTGTTTTTTTTACCGTAAGGAAAGCTAAAATGGCACGGTTAAAAATTTGGGATTCAACGGTAAAGCGTTTACTTATTAATATGTTCATTCCATTGGTAGCCGGCGGATTATTTTGCCTGGCATTAATGTTTCATCATATAATAGGTGTAGTTCCTCCGGCTGTCTTAATATTTTATGGACTGGCCTGTGTAAACGCAAGTAAGTATACGCTTACCGATATTCGTTATTTGGGATTGACTGAAATAGCGTTGGGGTTGATTGCGCTGGTTTTCCTCGAATACAGCCTTTTGTTCTGGGCAATTGGGTTTGGTGTGGTGCATATTATATATGGTATCATAATGTATTACAAGTATGAAAGATTGGATTGAAGACTTAAACAAATCGTTTGAAAGCCGGATCAGGTTGGGCATTATGTCCATACTTATGGTAAACGATTGGGTAGATTTTTCTACCCTGAAAGAGATGCTGGATATTACGGATGGTAACCTGGCGAGCCACATTCAGGCATTGGAGAAACTGCAATTTGTGGATGTGAAAAAGCAATTTGTCGGCAAAAAACCGAATACTTCCTATGCAGCTACAAAAGCTGGCAGGAAGGCTTTCAATGAGCATCTGGATGGACTGGAACAAATTTTAAAAAACAGGAAATAATTTTTTTTACCCATACACTTTGAAATACAAAGTACTTTTAAATTAATAAACATGAAGAACAACACAGCACAACAATTGAACAGAAAGATCAAAAAACTGATTTTATTATTTATCACGGGGCTTTGCTTCAGCGGTATCACGGCCTTCCCGCTATTGAG
>DATHNK010000074.1:0-9335 GCA_035486075.1 Bacteroidia bacterium | reverse complement strand
CACAAACATATTATCGGCCAGTACCACAAAGGCGATGCCAGTCATGTGAAAATGGCTATTGATGCAGCGTTGAAAGCAAAACATGACTGGGCCAATCTCCCTTGGGAACAACGGGCTGCAGTATTTCTTCGTGCCGCCGATTTAATGACCGGGCCTTACAGAGCCGCTATGAATGCTGCTACTATGATAGGCCAGAGTAAAAACGTATTCCAGGCAGAGATTGATTGTGTATGTGAATTGGCGGATTTTTTCCGTTATAATGTTCAGTTCATGACCGAGATCTATCACAACCAACCGGAATCGGCTCCATTAATATGGAACCGGATGGAGCATCGTCCGCTGGAAGGATTCATATTTGCACTTACCCCATTTAATTTTACATCTATTGCCGGCAACTTGCCTTCTGCTCCGGCACTCATGGGCAATACGGTTGTTTGGAAACCATCCCATGCACAAGTTTATTCTGCTAGCCTTATTATGGAAATTTATGAAAAAGCGGGCTTGCCTCCCGGAGTGATCAATCTTATATATACTTCGGGCCCCGAAGCGGGAGATGTCATTTTCTCACACCCGGACTTTGGTGGAATACACTTCACAGGCTCTACTTCCGTATTTAATGGAATTTGGAAAACAATTGGCGATAATGTTGCTACATATAAATCTTATCCAAGATTAGTTGGAGAAACAGGCGGTAAGGATTTTGTCGTGGCTCACCCTTCAGCAGACCCAAAAGCAGTTGCAACCGCTCTTACCAGGGGCGCATTTGAATACCAGGGACAGAAGTGCTCAGCGGCTTCACGCGCTTATATTCCCCAATCAATGTGGAAAGAAGTGAAACAATTGTTGCAGGAAGACATCGAATCCTTTAAAATGGGGGATGTGGATGACTTCACCAATTTCATCAACGCGGTAATTGACGAAAAATCATTTGATAAAATTGCTGCATATATTACCGCGGCAAAGAAAGATAAAAACGCACAGGTTATTATTGGGGGCAAGTGCGATAAATCGAAAGGATATTATATTCAGCCAACGGTAATTCAAGCCCTGAAACCGGATTATAAAACCATGTGTGAAGAGATCTTCGGACCAGTTTTATCAGTTTATGTTTACGAGGACAAAAAGTTTGAAGAGATTTTGGATACTGTAGACAAAACATCTGCTTATGCACTTACCGGTGCTGTATTTGCAAACGATCGTCAAGCTGTGCAATTAGCGACCACCAAACTGACCCACGCTGCCGGTAACTTCTACATTAATGATAAACCCACTGGTGCAGTTGTAGGGCAACAACCTTTTGGCGGAGCCAGAAAATCGGGAACGAATGATAAAGCCGGTTCAATGTTCAATTTATTGAGATGGACATCCCCAAGAACTATTAAGGAAAACTTTGTACCTCCGACGGATTATCGCTACCCGTTTATGGAAGAAAAATAAATCGCCTAGAAAGAGATTGCTTCGCAAAGCCTCGCAATGACGTATTAGTGCTCTGTTCGTCACTGCGAGGCTTTGCGAAGCAATCTCACCCAATACAGGCTATTCTACAAATGAAGGTCATCGAGTATGATATGCAACAACATCGAATGAAAGTTCTCTACTATTCCAAAGCTTTTAACAGGAATAATAATATTGGCATCGCCTAATTTACCCAAAGAGTTTTCTGAATTGAAACCGCTCAGAGTAATAATTTTTCCACCTATTTCTTTTGCCTTTTTTGTAGCATTCAAAATATTCTTCGACTCGCCGGAACTGCTGATGGCAACCAATAAATCGCCTGGCAAAAACTGTGCAATTATCCATTCTTCCATGGCGCGTTCCCAACCATAATCGTTGGCATAGCAGGTTATCATTGCAGCATCGGTAAATGACATAGTATGCTTGCGCCCCATCTTCATATAATCTTCCATCATGTGCGAACAGATGGAATTGGAGCCCCCGTTGCCAATGAAGAAAATACGTTGGTGAGCTTTTAAAAGCTCTGCTGCTTTTGCAGATGCGCTTTTTACTTCTTCCGAGGCGAAATAAGTTGCAAAATCAGTTTGATATTGTGACCAGTGTTTTGACATATTCTAGTTTAAATTGGGTGCAAAGATAGGGAATAAACGATGAACGATAAACTATGAGCTATAAGTGGTTATTATAGTTCCTCTCTGTTGAACTTATAGTTTTTATTATTGAGCTCAATAATTGTAAATGTTCTCTTCTTAACAGATGGTGTCTTTTTCTCAACTGCTTTTACAAAGGAAAATGACTTAATCATTTTCATGAAATCCGCAAATTTATTGTCGGGTATGTTTAAAGTTACTTGTTTCATAATGCAAATATAGGCAATTTAGGGGAAAGGGATTGCCATAGATATCACAGATTTCGTTCTTTAACCTTAGTAGAAAAATAATTCGCAGCCCTTACAACCTTATTACCTTATTCTCTATACTTAGGTAATAAGGTTAAATTAAGGTCGGGATTCTTTTTCTACTAAGGTTTTTATGATTGCCTAAAAATAGGGAGTTTAGGCAATAATTCAGAATGTTTACATTTGTATTATGCAACTTCGAAAGAACAATAGAGATTTATTAAAATGGGTAAAATACCTCCCCTTTCTCTTTCTTATTCAACTCTTTTCATTTAACTTAAATGCACAAAATAAACATACATTGCCTGAAGGCATTAAGATTGTTGATTTACCGGATAGTTTTTTTGCGTATAAAAATCTTGAAACTTCTTTAGTTGTTAAGAATTTTCAGTGGGAAGCTCCTCCAGATTCTACAGAAAAATGGCATCCTTTGTTGTTTAAAGATTCTACAAAACAATTTCGCCTCTATCGCTTAAACGACACTCAAATGAAATTATTTTGGGTTTGGGTGCTTTATGATTTTATAAATCACTCCAATTTTGTTACGTGGTGGGCACATAGTTACATAATCTCAAGAGAACCAAAAATTGGAGAATTGACTCCAATTATTATAAGAACGGAAACTGAAGATTATGATGAACTAACTTATGTACTTTTAGATAAAGATGATAAACCTGTTTCAAGATTACCACTTTGGGGAGGCATTTCCGATGGTGGACCAGAATCACATACTGATTCCTCAGCAACATTCGGTCCATATAAAGTTTCGCAAATACAGGGTCTAACGATTTCTTCATACATATTAAATGTTACATATAAAACTTCCAAGAGGGGTAATTGGAGCGAAAATGGATTAGCCACTGTTGATTCAATAACATATAGAACTACTATAAATAAGAAAGGAAAAATAAAAACATACAGGATAGACAGCACCAGATACCAACGAATAGTAGATATGCGAACTATATTATACTAATTTTAACATAGTTTTCAATTATCAACACCCGCTAATATCTTATAACTTATATCTCATAGCTATTTTCGTATTTTCGCCTCTCAATGATTAAAGAACCTACACCGGTTTGGGATACTCCCCTTATGAAGCAGTACCAGGGCATTAAAGCCAAGTACCCTGATGCTATTTTGCTGTTTCGCATAGGCGATTTTTATGAGACTTTCGGGGAAGATGCCAAACTGGTTGCCAATATATTGGGTATAGTGCTCACAAAAAAATCGGTTGGGTATGGTTCGCACACTGAACTGGCTGGCTTTCCATACCACTCTATGGATAGCTACTTGCCCAAGTTAGTGCGTGCCGGGCATAGAGTTGCGATATGCGACCAGTTGGAGGACCCGAAGGTTGCCAAGAAATTAGTGAAGCGGGGAATTACCGAACTGGTAACACCAGGCGTTTCTTACAATGATAAGATACTACATCATAATGCAAACAACTTTTTAGCGGGAGTTTTTTGGCAAGGAAAAGTTGCGGGAGTGGCTTTTTTGGATGTATCTACAGGAGAGTTTTTAGTCGCGCAAGGTGACAGGGATTACATAGAAAAGCTATTGCAAAGTTTTCAGCCGACAGAGGTACTTTATCCTAAGGACCACAAAAAAGAATATGAAGAAATTTGGGGTGATAAATATTACAGCTATGCCCTAGATGGATGGATCTTTACTGAAGACTATGCAACGGAATTATTACTTAAACGCTTTGACACACTCTCTCTGAAAGGCTTTGGTATAGAAGGGATGCGCGAGGCTGTGATTGCTGCCGGAGCAGTGCTGAAATATCTTGCCGACACACAACACGACAAGGTTGCGCACATTAATAAAATAGCACGTATTGAACGTGATCACTTCGTTTGGTTGGATGAATTCACCATCCGCAATTTGGAGTTGGTGCAGACCATACATGAAAAAGGCAAATCATTGTTGGAAGTAATGGACAAAACCTGCTCACCAATGGGGGCAAGGCTTTTGAGAAGGTGGATCACTTTCCCCTTGAAAGATAAAGTACTTGTGGATGAGCGATTGGGTATGGTGGATTTTTTCCTGAATCACGACGAGTTTATGGAGAAGGTCACACAGCAATTAAAGTCCATAGGTGATTTGGAACGCATCATATCAAGAGTTGCAGTGAGTAAAATATCACCGCGTGAAGTGGTGCAATTGAAAAATGCATTACACGCAATAGAAATATTGCAAAAAGAAAGTGCCTCTACCAATGAGGCACATTTCATGAAAATATCAGAACAATTCAATCCCTGCAAAACTATTTCGGAACGGATAGCAAAAGAAATAGTAGCAGAGCCTCCGGCGCTTGTCAATAAAGGAAATGTGATAAGCGGCGGAGTAAATGAAGAACTGGATGAACTGCGCAAAATTGCATTCTCTGGCAAGGATTATTTGGTGCAAATACAACAACGGGAAATAGAGCGCACAGGAATACCATCCCTGAAAGTGGGCTTCAATAATGTGTTTGGCTACTTTTTAGAAGTAACAAATACACACAAAGAAAAAGTGCCTCAGGAATGGATACGCAAGCAAACCCTTTCCAATTGCGAGCGTTATGTTACCGAAGAGCTAAAACAATATGAAGAAAAAATATTAGGAGCGGAAGAAAAAATATTGGTATTGGAAGAGACCCTTTTCAACAACTTAGTTCTTTCATTAGCTGACTATGTAGCACCCATACAATTGAATGCCGCTCTGTGCGCCCGTTTGGATTGCCTTTTGTCATTTGCAAAAATTGCAAGAGAGCATAATTATGTCCGTCCGCATATTAACGAAGGTAAAAAAATTGATATAAAAAACGGAAGGCACCCTGTTATAGAACAACAGTTACCTGTTGGAGAAGCTTATGTGTCGAATGATATTTTTTTAGATGACGAAACACAACAGATAATAGTTGTTACAGGGCCTAATATGTCGGGTAAATCAGCATTATTGAGGCAGGTTGCATTGATTGTTATTATGGCACAAATGGGTAGTTTCGTGCCAGCGCAGAATGCAGAAATTGGTATAGTGGATAAAGTATTTACACGGGTTGGCGCATCGGATAATATTTCTTCCGGAGAATCAACCTTTATGGTAGAGATGAACGAGACCGCAAGCATCCTGAATAATATTTCTGAAAGAAGTTTAATACTATTGGATGAAATAGGCCGCGGGACAAGTACCTATGATGGCATCTCCATAGCATGGGCCATAGCTGAATTCATTCATGAACACCCAGAGGCAAAAGCCAAAACATTATTTGCTACACATTATCATGAGTTGAATGAAATGGCTGCCCAATATAAGCGTATAAAGAACTTTAATGTTTCCGTAAAGGAAGTAAAAAATAAAGTTATATTCTTACGGAAGCTATCACCCGGAGGCAGTGAGCACAGCTTTGGTATTCACGTTGCACGGATGGCGGGGATGCCTGTAAAAGTGGTGCAACGCGCCAATGAAGTATTGGGCCAATTGGAAAATACACACAGCCCCGCTCTTAACGCCAAAGCAATTAAACCTGCTGAATCAGACAGTAACCTTCAATTAAGCTTCTTTCAACTAAATGACCCGGTGCTGGAACAGATAAAAGAGGATATTCAGAATATTGATATTGACAACCTGAGTCCGATTGAGGCATTGGTTAAGTTAAATCAAATTAAGAAACACTTGAACGGGTAGCCTTTTTACCACAACCCCCTAATGGGGCTTTAAGTAATGGTATTCCAAGCCTCTTTATGGGTTTGGGGCAAAACTAAAACTACTTCAGCGCTTTTCTTGCAGCCTCTTTCTGGCATTCATCGGCAAGAGACTGGGCATCATCACAACCCAGGTCGACTGCTTTCTGGAAATAATCGCAGGCTTCTTCCCCATTTTGTTTTTTATGCAATCCTATTTTATACCATGCAATCCCTTCGCTTGGTTTCAGGTGCAGCAGTTGCTGGTAATCATACAATGCAGATTCCGGCATACCAAGGTTCTCACAATCCATGGCATGGTGCATATACCCGTCGGCAAATTTGGGGTTTATTAATAACACCCTGGTAAGGTCGGCAAATGCCTCCTTATATTTTTGAGTTTGTTCATATGTCAAAGCCCGGCGATAATACCCGACATACTTGTTTGAATCTATTTTAATGGCAAGTGTGTAATCAGCAATGGCAGAATCGGGTTTCCCAAGGCCTTCATAAGCTATACCTCTATAGGCATAATAATTACCTGAATCGTGGCAATAGGTAATAGCCATATTGAGATTTTGCAACCCTTCGGCATATTGTTTCAAGTCAACTTCGGTTTTTCCTTTCACAAAATATTCTATTCCGCACATCCAGCAAAAATTATCACGGTAGGCTACCTTGGCTGCTTTAAAAGTATCGCTCAGCCAACGGGCTTTACTAATGTAAAGGCAAGCTTCATTTTTCCCTTTTCCTTTGTTCAGTATTCCTTTCTGAAGAAGCGGCTCGGCATAATGGCTGTCAATTTCAATGGCTACATCAAAGTCCTTTCCTGCCTGGGCAAATTCATTGTTGTTAAGGTTCGCCATTCCCAGCCTGTAATATCCCACAGCCCACTCATGATTAATGGTGTATCCGGGAAACAGAGTTGTTTTTTCAAAACCGGTACTGGTATCATAGGAATGAACCTTGCTTAAATACGCCGGCAATTTGGCTTCAAAGGTTTTAATGTAGCGTGAATAATAGTCAGCCGCCAGTTTATAGTTACCGGCATTGTATGCTCTTTCACCTGCCAGGAAATTCACATCGTCCTGGGCTTTCAGCAAGCCGGGGAAATTAAGACCAAGTATTAAAAAAAGAAGTACTGTTTTTTTCATGAACCATTATTTGTTGGGGTTGCAAATCTATAAAAAAGTGGTCAGTGGTCAGTTATAAGTAATCAGTGAATGCAAAAGATAATACGAATTTAAAACGGCCAGGTTACTGACTACTGAAAACTATCCACCGTTTATTAAATTAGTTGCATATTTGCAATCAAACAAAACACCAAGTGCCATGAAAGAAATTGATGCATATATCAGTAAAAACAAAGACCGCTTCATCAATGAACTGTTAGATTTCCTGAGGATACCATCCGTTAGCGCCGATTCCAAATTCAAAAAAGATATGGAGCGGGCTGCGGAATTTGTAAAAAAATCATTGCTTGATGCCGGAGCCGATAAGGTAGAAATTACACCTACCAAACTCCACCCTATTGTTTACGGTGAAAAAATAGTGGATAAAAAACTGCCTACTATTCTTGCATACGGCCACTATGATGTTCAGCCACCTGATCCACTTAACCTGTGGACATCTCCACCATTTGAACCTATTATAAAAGACGGCAAAATATATGCTCGTGGCTCATGTGACGATAAAGGACAAGTATATATGCATGTAAAGGCACTGGAAATGTTATTGAAAATAGGTAAACTTCCATGCAATATTAAATTCCTAATTGAAGGAGAGGAAGAAGTTGGCTCCGTTTCGTTGGGAGATTTTGTGAAGAAGAACAAAAAGAAATTAGCTGCCGATGTAATATTAATTTCAGACACGGATATTATTGACAATAAAACCCCATCTATTAATGTAGGATTAAGGGGAATAGCCGGAGTTGAAATTGAAGTTACCGGCCCGAACCGTGATTTACATTCGGGTGTATATGGAGGAGCTGTTGCCAACCCTATCACCATTCTTTGTGAAATGATCGCTTCCTTAAAAGATAAGGATGGCCATATTACAATACCCGGTTTTTATAAAGATGTGAAGAATCTTTCAGCCAAAGACAGAAAAGACCTTAACAGTGCCCCGTTCAATCTGAACAACTATAAAAAAGATCTGGGCATTAAAGATGTTACCGGTGAAAAAGGATATACCACACTGGAGCGTACATCTATTCGGCCTACTGTTGAACTGAATGGCATTTGGGGCGGCTACCAGGGCGAAGGCTCCAAAACAGTTATTGCTTCCAAAGCATTTGCGAAAATTACCATGCGTTTGGTACCAAACCAAAGCCCTGAAAAAATTCTCGCACTTTTCAAAAATCATTTCGAGAAAATAACTCCTAAATCGGTAAGCGTTAAAGTTACATTGGGCCATGGTGGCGACCCTGTATTACTGGAGACCTCGTCGGCCGGTTACCAGGCAGCCAGCAAAGCCATGCAGGAATCATTCGGTAAAAAACCGATCCCAACCCGCAGCGGAGGCAGCATCCCCATTGTAGCCTTGTTTAAAAAGGAACTTGGGCTTGATTCGGTTTTGCTTGGATTTGGTTTGAATTCCGACAATATTCACTCGCCTAATGAGCATTATGGAATATTCAACTATTTGAAAGGTATTGAAACAATAGCGTTATTCCATCATCATTTTGCGGCTAAGTCAAAGTAATATTATTGCCGCTTAAGACCAAAAAACTGACTTTCGACATACTGATAACCAGATGCTAATATCTTTTCAACCAAAAAGATTAGCCTATTAACATTGATATAGGCCAAAAAGAATATATTTGTAGCTTCAAATTTACTAAAATGAAAAGAACTATCCTTTCTGTTTGTGCTACTTATGTTTTATTAGCAACAACATTATTCACTAACACAAGCCAGGCACAAAAAACTTACCCCGGAGATTTAATTGAAAAAAAATTCTCCTGCTGGTCTTTAACCATAGAACAGGTTAGAGTTCAAGTTGGGGCTGACAATAAGGAATATTCCATTTTTAAAAGATTTTGCAGGCATACTTTTGATTCCGTTTACATAGAATTCGCACAGAAAATGCAGGATCCAATGGTAGGAGCTGACGCTGTGAAAGAGTACATGGCAGCCAAGAAACCTTTTTTTGTTAACCTTTTTAATGCTTTCAGACAGACAGAAAAGAATTATCCAACTTCTGTTTCTGAATATAAAACCGAACCCAGGCCAAGAATTGGGGGAGACAGCTGTTTCTCCAGTTGCTATAATACAAATTTCGAAGATGGCACTTTTGATGGATGGTATGGC
>DATHNK010000073.1:0-3477 GCA_035486075.1 Bacteroidia bacterium | reverse complement strand
CTTCATGCTTCTAACCTGGTTAAAAATATAAAGCTGAATGATGCCGGGGCAGAGTTTAGGTGTTGGGGTGGCGACCTGATGCAGCAGCAAGGTGTTACATTAGTGAAACATTACCGTGAACTTGCTTTTATGGGTTTTGCAGAAGTTATTCAGCATCTGCCGGAAATCCTTCGAAATATAAAATTCTGCAAAAGCGATATTCTGGCGTACAATCCTGATGTGTTGATTTTAGTGGATTATCCTGGCTTTAACCTGCGTATTGCCAAATTCGCAAAAAAGGAAGGACTCAAAATTGTGTATTATGTTTCGCCCCAGGTATGGGCATGGAAATCATCGCGTGTGCATTTGATCAAAGAAGTGGTGGACAAAATGCTGGTTATTTTTCCATTCGAGAAAAGTTTTTATGCCAAGTATAATTATGCTGTCGATTTCGTTGGACACCCCTTGCTGGATGTTATCAGCCAGTCACCCTACTCTTCCCTCAACGATTTTCAGAAAAATAATGATCTTCCGGATAAGCCAATAGTAGCGCTTTTACCGGGCAGCCGCCAGCAGGAAATTCAAAATATGTTATCTGTAATGCTGGAAACAGCGAAACATTTTCCAGCTTATCAATTTGTAATAGCGGGCGCTCCTTCAGCCCATAAAGAATGGTATGAAAGCGCTCTCCACCAGCCGGATGTAAATATAGTTTACGATAAAACATACGAGTTGCTTTCCCACTCCAGCGCGGCGTTGGTAACTTCAGGCACTGCAACTATGGAAGCGGCCCTTTGGGGCGTTCCGGAAGTAATTTGTTATCGCGCAAAGGGTTTGACCGGCACAATATCCTACCATCTTGCCAAAAGGCTTATCGGGAAAAAGCTTAAATTTATAGGTATTGTAAACCTGGTGATGGAAAAAGAAGTGGTAAAAGAATTGATACAACATGAACTGACCGCAGAAAACCTTACGGAAGAATTAAAAAAACTGCTGGAAGATAAACCATACAGGGACAGAATTATTGGAGAGTATAAACAGATAAATGAAAAACTGGGAGGCCCGGGCGCTTCAGCAAGGGCGGCAAATGTAATTTCAGATTTTCTTCATAAAAATAAAAAACACACTATTGCTACATGAGAAAATCGTTGTTTCTAATTTGCTTTTTGCTTCCGTTATATGCTCTTTCCATAAATATTAATGTCCGCATTTATGCCGCAGATTTTGTGAAAACGGTTATCCTTGCTCCGAAATCCGGCAAGTATCTTTTAATCGGAGATGGTAGGTCTATCGACTCTGTAACAGCATCCAGCGTATATGAAATTAAGGCGGACGGCAATATGCTTATGATAAAAACCCTGAACCGCGACTTGGGCAAATACTCCACTATACGCCTGAAAGAAGTGACTACTGATTGCAGTTTTAGCATTAAACCGGTATCAGAAAAAACAACAAGGCAATACAATGACGAACTGGTAATTTCAAACCTGGGAGGCTATTTGAAAATGCTGAACATAGTGCAGTTTGAGCATTACCTGGCAGGTGTGGTGGAATGTGAAGCAGGACAAAGAAGGCCTGTGGAATTTTACAAAGCCCAGGCTGTAATTTGCAGGACATACGCACTCAACAACCTTGCCCGGCATTTGGGCGAAGAATTTGAACTCTGCGATATCGTACATTGCCAGGTTTACCGCGGAACGGCTGATGTGCCGGAGATATTGCAGGCTGTCGAATCTACCAAAGGGCAGGTTATTGTTGATAACGCAAGGCACCTTATAAATGCAGGTTATCATTCCAACTGCGGGGGGTATACAGTGAACTCGGAAGATGTATGGAGCTTATCATTGCCCTATTTACGGGCTGTGCGCGACACTTTTTGCCTGAACCAACTGCATGCCACCTGGGAAAAGCATTTCAGCCTGAACGATTGGGCTAATTATTTGGATAAAAAAGAAGCATCCCTTAAAAAAACAGATATGCGTGGTGAGGCTTATTGGGATTCGATACCGGAACAAAAAAGGGTTTATTATTATGACCGAGGATATTTGATCCTGCTAAAGGAAATGCGATTGGAACTGGGCCTGCATTCCACCTATTTCTCCATGGAGAAAAATGCGAACGAAGTTATTTTACGGGGCCGTGGAAACGGCCACAGGGTTGGCCTTTGCCAGGAAGGAGCCATACACATGGCGCAGAAAGGATATAATTATTTACAGATACTTCATTTCTATTACCAGGGCATTCAACTGATAGATTCTTCTGTTTTGCCTGTTTCTTCAGGCACCAACTAAGCGTTTTGTTATGGGCGTAAAGCTTAGCCAAATACCATTTGTACGCATACTTATCCCTTTCGTATTTGGTATCATTGCTGAACTTTATTTTCCCGCACATTCTACATTTCTATACGTAACGATCTTTTCGCTCTGCCTGATATTTCTTTGGAATTGGAAGGAAAAACTAAAAGGCGCTGAATATTCCACACGTTGGATCTATGGAGTATTGGCGGGTACATTTTTATTCTTTTCTGGTTACAGTATTGCTTTGCTGCGCACACCTTCGGAAAACAAAACCGATGTGAGCCATTTTGCAGGAGATAGCAAGGATAGCATGGTAGTTACGCTTATTTCAATTCCACAGGAAAAATTAAAAACCTATAAAGCCACAGGAGAAATTACCGGAATAGTGAAAGACGGAAAGTGGATAAAAACCACCGGCAAAGTGCTCTTTTATTTTCAGAAAGATTCCGTTTCGGAGAAACTAAATTATGGAGATGAACTGCTTGCCTGCGCCAAGTTGCAGGATATCGAGCCACCCTCCAATCCGGATGAGTTTGACTACAAACAATATTTACAAACGCATGGAATTAATTATGAGTGTTATGTTTCAGGCTATTCTTATTCCATTGCGACAAATAACGCACACAATTCAATACTAAGTTTTGCCAATAACAGCCGCAAGAAATTAGCATCGCTGCTCCATGATAAAATTGGAAGTAACGAAGCCGACATAGCTTCCGCCATATTGCTTGGGTACAGAGAAGACCTCTCACGTAATGTTGTACAAACTTTTGTCGATAGCGGGGTTGTGCATGTAATTTGCGTAGCAGGCCTGCATGTGGGGATACTTTTTCTTTTGCTTAGTTATCTTATCGTCTTTCCGGAAAATTTTAAACAAGGGAAGTTACTTCGTGTTGTACTTATACTTTTATTATTGTGGTTATATGCACTCTTTACGGGGCTTGCAACCCCTGTTTTGCGGGCTACCATCATGTTCAGCTTTTTAACCATCGGAACCCATTTCCGGAAATATACCAACACCGTTAATACTCTTGCCGCATCCGCTTTTATAATGCTTTTGTTTGATCCTTTCTCTATTGCCGATAGCGGGTTTCAGCTTTCTTATCTTTCCGTATTAGGTATTCTTATTATCTATAAACCGCTTCTGTCAGTCCTGGAACCGAAATCATTTTTTACTAAAAAATTATGGGAACTAACCTGC
>DATHNK010000072.1:0-4232 GCA_035486075.1 Bacteroidia bacterium | reverse complement strand
TAAGCGAATAGATGCGGGCAGAAAAAGAAACAAATCATCCTTTATTATTATTGTGGCGGAAGGCGACACCCCAGGAGGAGCTTATGAAATAGCAAAAGAAGTAAAGGAAAAATACAGCTATTTTGAAACCCGTGTAACTGTTATAGGCCATATGCAACGTGGCGGAAGCCCCAGCTGCTTTGACCGCATTCTGGCAAGCAGGCTTGGCGTTGCCGCTATGGAAGGGCTTATTGAAGGCAGAAAAAATGAAATGGCCGGAATCATCAACAATCAAATAGCATTTACACCGTTTTCAAAGACACGTAAACACTTGGTTGATATTAATACCGAGCTCTTGAAAATGGCTCACATGTTGGGTAGCTGACCCCTTAAAAGTATTTCCAGTAGTTTTGCGTCTACACAAGAATTACTCCTATGAAATTACTATACTCTTACCTTAAACAATACAAGTGGCTGGTAGTACTGGCATTGGCGCTGGCTACCATCAACCAGGTTTTTTCCCTCATTAATCCCAGCATATTCCAGCATATTGTAGATGCTTACCTGACAAAAAAAAGCCTGTTTACTTCTGCCCAATTTTACAACAATGTACTTACCTGGATTGGCATTTCATTAGGCGTGGCAATGGTATCGCGCATTGCCAAAAATTTCCAGGATTATTTCACCAATGTAATTACCCAAAAGGTAGGCGTGCAGATCTATACCGACGGTATTCGGCATTCCCTGGAGTTGCCCTATTCGGTTTTTGAGGACCAGCGCAGCGGCGAAACATTGGGTATTTTGCAAAAAGTGCGCGATGATATTCAGAAATTCATGCTGGCGTTTATAAGTGTATTGTTCACTACGCTGGTTGGTGTTGTTTTCGTGTTTATTTATGCCATGAAGATATACTGGCTAATTGCCCCGGTCTATTTTTCCATCGTGCCCATATTGGCTTTTGTAAGTTCTTTCCTTACCAAGAAAATAAAGACTGTTCAGAAGAAAATTGTGTCGGAAACCACGGCACTATCCGGCTCCACTACCGAATCTCTCCGTAATATAGAACTAGTGAAAAGCCTTGGCCTTGCCGAGCAGGAAATAAACAGGCTTAACTCCACTACCGTTAAAATTTTAGGGCTTGAACTAAAAAAAGTACGGTATATCCGCAGCATCAGTTTTGTGCAGGGAACCATTGTAAACCTGCTTCAGAACATTATACTTTTCATGCTTATTTACCTTATTTTTAATGACCGGGTAACGCTTGGGCAAATGTTTGCCTTGCAGATCTATTCTTTCTTTATTTTCGGCCCATTGCAGGAACTGGGTAATATTATCAATACTTACCGTGAGACACAGGTTTCACTTGAAAATTTTAACAAAATACTGAACACACCTAAAGAACATAAACCGGAAAAGCCCGCCAAACTTTCTACTATAGAAACACTGGAGTTTGAAAATGTGACATTCAAACATCAAACCGCTACCGGATATGCCCTCGAGAATATATCATTCAAAACGGAGATCGGACAAACGATTGCTTTTGTAGGGCCATCAGGCTCGGGTAAAACCACATTGGTGAAATTGCTTGTCGGCCTGTACCCCCCATTAAATGGGGAAATACTTTACAATGGCATTCCCGGTAAAGACATTGACCTGGATAAACTGCGGGAACAAATTGGCCTGGTAACCCAGGATGCACAGTTGTTTTCAGGTTCCATTAAAGAGAATTTGTTGTTTGTAGCGCCTAATGCTACAGAAGAAGAGTGTTTTGAAGTACTGCATAAAGCTGCCTGTGAAAACCTTTTGGCAAGAGCCGATAAAGGGCTTGATACAGTTATTGGCGAAGGCGGAGTAAAGGTATCAGGTGGAGAAAAACAAAGGCTTTCCATTGCACGTGCATTATTACGTAAGCCCAACCTGCTGGTATTTGATGAGGCCACTTCAGCCCTTGATTCATTAACCGAAGAAGAAATAAGTAAAACCGTGCGGGATGTTTCGCAAAATACAAATCACATTACCATATTAATTGCACACAGGCTTTCCACCATTATGCATGCCGATAAAATTTTCGTGCTTGAAAAAGGAAACATTATTGAATCGGGAAAACACGATGAATTACTGGAACAAAAAGGCCTTTATTATGCCATGTGGAGGCAGCAAATTGGTGAACGTTAAACCATTAAAACAAAATTGGCAGCCGAAGTTGCCTAGTTACTGTTTTACTGCCATCTAGTAAAATTCTCACGAATTTTCCTGAACAGGCAAACCAAATTACCGTGAATCTCGTAAAATGTAATTATATTCACGATTCATTCTAATTAGCAATTAACGGTGATTAAAAAAATACCTTCCCTGCTAACAATAATTTTCTCTGCCTGGTCTTTACAATCATATTGTCAGATAGGTTGGGATTCCCTTACCATTCAATCAAAGAACAGGTTATTTTTTGGATATAGCTACAGCATTCTGCCGGATATAGAAAAAGGCCCTGTAAGTATTTATCCTCATTATTCGGCTGATAATACACCAGCGCCACCTTATCCGCAACAGGGCAACGCGGCAGTTTTTGTTTTTCATACTAATTTTGTTTCGGCCGGTGCAAAAATCCGCTATAACCTTATTCAATTCAACTCGCGAACTTCCATATCATTCAGTATAGCTCCTTCATTTGGTGCGGGATTTACGGTGGTTGATGAGCCGGATGTATACCAAATCATACCTTATGCGAATTGCTCTTATAACCTTCCTTTTCTTTTAGAATTCAATTATGGAAACGGAGCCACCCATAATTCGCTTAACGAATATGGTATTTTTGCTTTCACCGGAATTGAAAATACCGGGCTTCTCTTTAAAAATGGCATATCGAACGGAGATCTGATGGATGATAATGGAAATTTCTACACGCCTGACTATACAAGGAATTGGACGGAGGCTGTTTTCGGGCTTGGAGTACGATACAGGAACAGAAGAAATATTGAGCGGGAAATTTTCCTGAAATATGGGATAGGCCCTACTAAACTTTATGTTACACCGCTTGAAAAAGTGGAATCCGCCCACGCCTGGACCCTTAAACTCACGCTGGTTCGTAACTTTTAAATGTTGAAACGGTATAATTTTTCTTTTGATGAAAGTCATCTATACCCTTGACTAAAGTCATAAGGGCAACCTGTATTAGGGGATACTTTTGTAACCCAAATGAATACAGTACTTATAATAGAACCTGATAACTTTCTTAACGAGAATCTGAAAGAATTGTTCGAATTGGAAGGATACAAAGTTACGGGCGCTACCAATACACGTGAAGCAGAGATCAGTATGAATGCTTTAAAGCCTTCCATTATAATTTGCGATGAGACCTCATTAAATGGAAGCTTTGCTAAATTCAGGCAAGTACTGAATAAGGCCCACAAAAACTCTACTATAGTTATTATGAACGCCGACGGAACAAATGCAAACTATAAAGGTGCCCATATATACCTTAAAATGCCTTTTCACGACGAAGAGTTATTTGGTAACATATCCAAATTAAAGGAGAGATCCGCCTTATGGAAGTAGATTTAAAATCAATTTGTCGGAATATTCACTTTTTTATACATCAAGATCATTTCTGAAACCGGAGGAACCATTGGCACAGGGAAATTAGTAATTGAACATTAGAAGCTATTTTGGCCTTATCAGGCCCGAATGAAAGCTAACCTCCTTTTATTAAACGGCAAAGGGGCTTAGCTTTCAATGATTTATACCGACGTTCCTTTAGATAACACATACTAAAAAGAACAATTGTATATTTGTCCTTTAACTATAACATTTTATGCATAAAGAGATTACGCAGTGCAGGATATGCGGAAACAAAAACCTTGTTTCATTGCTTAATCTTGGCGACCAGGCTCTGACAGGAATATTCCCCACTAGTAAAGAGGACAAAATTACAGCAGGCCCTTTGGAGTTGGTTAAGTGCCATCCGCTGAATCAGGGCGATAAAGTTTGCAACCTAGTCCAACTCCTCCATTCCTACGACAGTTCAGAAATGTACGGACTAAATTATGGATACCGTTCAGGGCTAAATCAATCTATGGTTAAGCACCTGAGAGATATTGTTGCACATGCCACATCGCTTGTTTCACTTGCTGAAGGAGATTTAATTATAGATATCGGAAGTAACGACAGTACACTTCTGCAAGGCTACCCAACTGATAAGAAGCTGCTTTTTTATGGTATTGACCCGACAGGAAAGAAGTTCTCCAAATATTATC
>DATHNK010000071.1:0-2905 GCA_035486075.1 Bacteroidia bacterium | reverse complement strand
ATTCATCATATTAAGGTCAGCTAACCTGTGGGTTGTATCTATGGCTACTTTGGAGATTCCCCCGGGAACAACTACGGTGGCAGAGTAGGTGGGTTGTACTTTCCCCCAGCCAATCCACCGTGGAAGGATAATGGCATTGGTCTTTTTCTCGAACCAACCATTGGGAATGTAATAGCTGTAAATATTATCGTTTTTCGAAGTAACTGTAAAGTCAATAGGCATCTGCATTTCGCCTTCTCTCTTAAAGGTGATGATATATTGATCTTTGGTCTTTCCTTTTTTTATTCTGCCGATTCCATAGTCCATTGTTTTGGCGGTATTCAACCATTCATCAAAGAACCAGGTCATATCACTGTGGATAAATTCAGTAATGGAGTTCCGGAAATCATTCAGGTAAGGATGCGCAAATTTCCATTGATTGAAATAATGTTGCATGGCTTTAAAGAAGAGGGAATCGCCCAGCACGTACTGTAAATTATAAAGCATGGTGGCAGTTTTGAAGTAGACTTGTCCATAACCGCCGTCATGTCCTAATGCACTGCTAAAATCATCTGACTGGGTATTAAGGGTTACATTCTTATACCCTATGCGTCCCGCTGCCCTTGCAGCATATAGCTTACCCTGGTAGTTCTCCGTAAAATCTCCGATACCAATAAGGTTATTCATCAGGTAACCGGAATAGACTTCCTGCATTTGCAGCAGATCGGGTTTGTAGTACTCGCGCACATAGGCGTTCTTGGGCTGAAACTGCACTTCAATAGGCCCATCCATTTTCTGACAGATCCAGCTTTCAGCAAACTGTG
Organism: Bacteroidia bacterium; assembly: GCA_035486075.1. Lineage (GTDB taxonomy): Bacteria > Bacteroidota > Bacteroidia > JABEUT01 > JABEUT01 > JABEUT01. The sequence continues at coordinate 2,102 of DATHNK010000071.1, read as the reverse complement.
TGAAGCCCTCATCCAGCGCCGCGCGGTAGGTTTCATTGCTGCCTACCATCCCGAAGAACCAGTTATGGCTTATTTCATGGGCCAGCAGCGTGCGGTAGTCCGGATCGCCTCCGCCATCAAGGGTTAGCATAGGGTATTCCATACCATCACGGGCATCGGCGACAATCATTTTCGGATAGCCATACATGCCAAAATATTTTGAATCGGTAGCTATAACTTTTGCAGTATAAGATGCCGCATTCTGCCAACGGGAGGCATGTGTCTCTTCTGCCAATGCCATGCATTGCACACCCATCCAGTTTTCAAGCCCTATACGATAGGTAGGGTCGGCGGTGAGGGCAAAATCATGCACATTGGTAGCATGAAATAACCAGGTTTTAGGTTTATTAGTTCTCGGAATTATAATTGAAGCAGGAGACTCCCATTTCTTATCCCGGAAGTTACGGATATCTAATTTAGCCAACAGGGTATCCGGTAAAACTTCTTCTTCGTTTAACATGCTTCCGGTAGCTCCTACCACGTAGTTATTTGGCAAAGTAAAGGCCACATCATAAGTGCCAAAATCCCCGTAAAACTCATGTGCCAGGTGCTGTTCCACATCCCAGCCAAATTTTTTATCATACACACATATACGCGGATACCAATGCACTACATCATATTGCTTGAACCCGTTTTTTTTGTCGGCAATGAACATCTTCATGCGGTTACGGGCGCCTTTCGGGTCGAAGTAGGTGCGGAAAGTAATGTGGAAAGTAATGGAACTATTCGGTGGCAAAGGATTAGGAAGTGTTACACGCATAACCGTATTATCTACTTCGGTTTTTAGCTTTACATGAAAAAACTTATCCCCATTTACAGAAGGCTCATCCGCTTCGATTGATTTTACATAACAGCCGCTATCCTGTTTTTCATATTTGCCAAAGTTGAGGGGCTGCTTGTTGTTTTTATAAAGGTCGCTGTAGTAAGAATCTTTATTCTGGGCGTTAGAATAAAGGTGAAAGAAAGCTTCGTGTAAGGTATCGGGTGAGTTATTAAAATATTCCAGCGTTTCAATACCATCAATAATATCGAGTGAATCATTTAGGTTGGCAATTAGCGTGTAATGCACATCCTGCTGCCAGTAACCCGGAAAAGGAGGACGGTTTTTCCAGTAGTAGCGGTTTTCGGAGGTACGGTAATTATCTGCCGGAAAGTTATTGTTTTGGCTTTTTGCACTGATAAAACCCAAAAGAAACAATAGCGTATATAAAATGTATTGTTTTTGCATGTGATTGTGTATGGTTAGGCAATATTACGTACAATTGTGAAAATAACCGAGTATTTCTGAAAATGAATGTACTTTTGTGGCGAACAGGGATAAGGAGTAAGGAATAAGGGGTAAACTATCATTGCTCCTTATTCCTTACCCCTTACACCTTACTCCTAAAACTATGAAACCCTCTATACCAAAAGGCACACGGGATTTTTCACCACAGGAAATGGTGAAACGCAATTATATTTTTGATACCATCCGTAAGGTATACCAGATGCATGGCTACCAACCCATTGAAACTCCTGCTTTTGAAAACTCCGAAACCCTGATGGGCAAGTATGGAGAGGAAGGTGATAGGTTGATTTTTAAAATATTGAATAGTGGAGATTTTTTGAAAGATGTACGTGAAAATACAAATATTTTAGAGACAACGCCTGTTTCTGGTATTCTTGCAAAACGCATTTCCGAAAAAGCCCTCCGCTACGACCTTACCGTACCTTTTGCACGTTACGTTGTACAACACCGCAACGATATTACTTTCCCATTTAAACGTTACCAGATACAACCCGTTTGGCGCGCTGACCGCCCCCAAAAAGGCCGCTACCGCGAGTTTTACCAATGCGATGCCGATGTTATTGGCAGCGAGTCCCTTTTAAATGAAGTGGAACTGATACAGATAATTGATGAGGTGTTTACTAAGTTGGGAGTGCCTGTAATTATTAAAATAAATAATAGGAAAATATTGCAGGGGATTTCTGAAGCTTTAGGTACTCCCGAAAGGATGATTGAAATCGCAACGTTAATTGATAAAATAGATAAGTTCGGAAATGAAAGTATTAAGATAGAGTTT
>DATHNK010000070.1:0-3904 GCA_035486075.1 Bacteroidia bacterium | reverse complement strand
CTGGGATATGCAGCAATATATGTATAATACAGCTAAAGCAAGTAAGGTGTGGGAGATGGTTTAAAATCCTAAAAGTGGAAATTTGCCTAACTTTGCAAAGGAAAATCAGAGACAATGAACATACAAGCAAAAAAACTTAATCTTATTGAAAAACTTATTGGTTTGTCGGATACAACGACTATCAATAAGATAGATAAGTTGCTAAATAAAACAGTTGTTTCGGCATATGAGGCTAAACAAAAACCGATGACAGGGAGCGAATATAAATCCCGTCTCGACAAAGCGGAAAAGGATTTGAAACACGGGCGGGTAATTAGTCAGGATGAGTTGGAAAAAGAATCTGAAAACTGGTAAATAATGAAAATTATTTGGTCGGTTTCAGCCAAAGAAGATATACACGAAATTTACACATACTATAAAGTTACGGCTAATCTATTAATCGCTAAATCAATTAAGACAAAGATATTTTCAAAGACGCGATTATTAGTCAAACATAAAGAAATGGGAAGAATAGAGGAAAATAAAAATGTAGTAAACAAAGGGTATAGGTTTTTAGTTTCGGGTAATTATAAAATAGTATATCGGGTTATTGATGAAAACAATATTCTTATTGCTTCTGTTTTCGATTGCAGGCAAAACCCCGATAAAATGATGAATAAATAATATGTACAAATTTTTAATGATATTAAAAGCCGATAAAATATGGTAGGGCTTGATAAAGTAAACGACTTCGTAGTAAAATTTGCGAACGTAAATGGAACGGGTTCAGCCAGCGCGAACCTGCTTTTCACGAAATCAATTTTCAGGATGGGATTATATGTTAGTCCCAAAAACTTTTTCCCTTCTAACATACAAGGTTTACCTACCTGGTATGAAGTTAGGGTGAATGATAAAGGCTACGTCGGCCGCCGTGATGGCGTTGACCTGATGGTTGCCGTAAATGCGCAAAGCCTTATGGCCGATATTAAAGAGGTGAAACCGGGAGGATTCCTTCTTTACGACAGCAGTAAAATGCTATATGCTGAGTATATCCGCGAGGATGTGAATTACATTGGTGTTCCGCTGATGGAAATGTGCAACAAAGAATTTTCCGATCCAAGACAACGTTTGCTCTTTAAGAATATCATGTATGTAGGCGCTCTTTCAGCCTTGCTGGACATAGAGTTTGCAGTACTGGAGAGTTTGATCTCTGAACAATTTGCAGGAAAAGAAAAACTGATCGCTCCCAACATTAAAGCATTAAAATTAGGTGCCGATTATATTAAAGCCAACTATAAATTTCCACTCGATATTCGCGTGGAAAGGCGGAACCTGACCGACAATATGATTTTGATGGAGGGTAACGCCGCCTGCGGATTAGGCGCGGTTTATGCAGGCGCCACTTTTGCAGCATGGTATCCAATTACTCCTTCTACCTCAGTAGCAGAAGCGTTCAATGATTACTGTGAAGAGTTGCGTATTGGTCCTGATGGCAAACACAACTACGCCATTGTTCAGGCAGAAGATGAATTAGCTGCTATAGGTATGGCGATAGGAGCTAACTGGAATGGTGCCCGTGCTTTTACAGCTACCAGCGGTCCCGGACTTTCGTTAATGAATGAATTTTTAGGCCTTGCATATTATGCAGAAGTTCCTGTGGTATTGATAGACGTGCAACGTACAGGCCCATCTACGGGTATGCCGACCCGTGTACAACAATCTGATGTGCTGATGGGGGCTTATGCTTCTCATGGCGATACGAAACACATATTGTTATTCCCTTCCACACCCAAGGAATGTTTTGAAATGACTGCCGATGCATTTGATCTTTCGGAGCAATTGCAAACACCTGTTTTGGTAATGACGGACCTTGATCTGGGAATGAACGATCACGTTTGCGCACCACTTGAATGGGACGAAAACAGGAAATTCAAAAGAGGAAAAGTACTCACTGCCGAAGATCTGGATAAACTTGGAAGCGAAAGATACGGACGTTACCTGGATGTAGATAAAGACGGAATTACTTACCGTACTATTCCTGCCACTCACCCAACCAAGGGTGCATTTGTTACCAGAGGAACTTCCCGTGATGAATATGCCACCTATACGGAAGAAGGCCCGCCTTATGAACGAAATATGGAAAGGCTTCTGCGTAAATTTGAAACTGCAAAGAGTTACGTTCCCGCACCCCAGTTTTATCACCACGAAAATCAGGCTGACCACGGAATAATATTCTACGGTACATCAACCCAATCATCTGAAGAGGCAATTGATCTGTTAAAGCATAAAGGGATTCCATTAGATGCAATGCGCATTAAAGCATTCCCTTTCTGCAAAGAAGTGGAAGATTTTATTGATGCCCACGACAAAGTATTTGTGGTAGAACAAAACCGCGATGCCCAATTGAAGAGCCTTCTGTTAATTGAGTTAGGAATCCACTCGAAAAAATTGATTCCGGTATTGAATTACGAAGGCCTGCCGATAACAGCAGATTTTGTAATGAAAGCCGTTGAAAAGAAATTAAGCAAATCACGCAAAAAAGCAAACAAGGTATAATATGTCATACGCTCGTCCCAAATTCCGTCACCCGCAACTACCCAAAAACGAACATGGGTATACCCAGGATTTTTATGAAGGGTCCATCTCTACATTATGTGCAGGCTGCGGACACGATTCCATCAGTGCTGCCATAGTGCAGGCTTGTTTCGAAAACGATATTGAGCCTCATAAAGTGGCAAAGATGTCAGGTATTGGATGCTCATCTAAAACCCCGGCCTATTTTTTAAGCCATTCACACGGATTTAATTCCGTACATGGACGTATGCCATCGGTTGCTACGGGTGCGAACATGGTTAACAAAGACCTTATCTATTTAGGAGTTTCGGGAGACGGTGATACTGCCTCCATTGGTATGGGACAATTTGTACATGCCGTTCGCCGCAATGTAAACATGGTTTATATTGTGATGAACAACGGTTGCTACGGTTTAACTAAAGGCCAGGATTCAGCCACAGCTGATGAAGGCTCCAAAAACAAAGCGGGTAACGTAAATAGTTTTCAAGCTATTGATTTAGCAAGCCTTTCTCTTGAACTGGGCGCTACTTTTGTCGCGCAGAGTTTTTCCGGTGACAAAGGACAATTGGTTCCGCTTATCAAAGCCGCTATGAAACACCAGGGGTTTGCATTTATAAATGTAATCTCACCATGCGTAACATTCAATAATAATGCCGGATCTACCAAGTCTTATGATTTTGTGCGTGAACATCAGGAGGCCACCTCAAAGATGGATCTGATTCCTTATAAATCGGAAATTACAACCAAGTATGACGAAGGCACAACCAAGTCTGTTGTAATGCATGATGGTTCACTCATTCAATTGCATAAACTCGACCAGAAATGGGATCCTCAAAACCGTATTTCCGCCATGAATGCTTTGGAGAACTCAAAAGCTAAGGGTGAAATTCTTACCGGCCTAATTTATATTAAGGAGGACTCCAGAGACCTGCATAACCTGCTCAATACCTCAGATACTCCATTAAACAAACTTACCCAGGATGTTCTTTGCCCGGGTACAGAAAAGTTGAAGGAGATCAATAAGAGTTTGAGGTAGTCGGAGCCGGACTGGCAATTAAAAATTTCATTCATTAGCCCCACCATTTATGGTGGGGTATTGATTAAACCCATACAACATTTAGGGCTTCAGCCCTTACATGTAAGGGCTAAAGCCCTCAGAATTTATTTCCGGAATATTTTACTCCCCGCCATAAATGGCGGGGCTAATGAATGAACGGAATTTTCATTTCAACGACCTGAAGGTCCTGACAATAGATTAAAGCTTCACCAACTTCACCGCCTGCATTCCATTAATGAACAGAAAGTACATTCCGGGGGTTAATTCCCTGCCAAAAGTTATTGTTCCTGCATT
>DATHNK010000069.1:0-2737 GCA_035486075.1 Bacteroidia bacterium | reverse complement strand
AGGATACAAGGGAAGCATACTGTAATGTGGCGTAACATGAATATAAGTTTGGTTTGCATTAAAACAAACCATTTCAACCTTACATCCTATTAAAGATTTTACATCAAATGATTCTGGGATTGAATTCATAAACACAAATGTAATTTATTATTGCATGTCTGCTACCCAACCATCCCTACCGCCCTCACCGGCGAGCCATCCGCTTTTTCAATTTTTAAAGGCAGGCATTGAAACATAAATTCTTCTGGCAATGCATCCATATTGCACATATTTTCGATGATGAGAATTTCTTTTGCCAGTACAATTTTATGGTTGGGCAAACTCAAATCCGGAACAGGGTCGAGGGAAATGGAATCAAGCCCTATGCCTTTTAAATTAAACTGTGTGAGCCATTCGGTAGCCTCGGTTGTAAGAGTTGGAAAACCTTCAAAGTAAGCTTCCGTTTTCCATTTTGCCGACCAACCCGAATTAAATAAAATGAACTCTGCATTTTTAATTTTATTCTCAAATGGTTTCAAAAAATCAAGCGTAATATTTTTTCCGCCTAAGTGTTTGCAGTCTATTACTATTCCCGGCCCCATGAATTTTTCAATAGGTAATTCGTCCAATGTCCGCGCACCTTTTATGATGTGAATAGGCGCATCCATGTGAGTTGCCGTGTGTGTGTACATGGTAATTTTTACCTCGGGGTAGCCTTCAATTTCTTTACGTTCAAAAATAGGTTTTTCTGTTCCCGGAAAAACAGAAATATCAGGACTGATAATGTGCGAAAGGTCTATAAGGGTCATTTTGTAACCGAGAACGAACCCATTATCTGTTCTCCTACTTTCTGGCCCTTGTCCCAGGCTTCTTTAGGCGCAGTAAGGGTTAGGATATATAATTTGCCGCCAATATTCCGGTATAATTGTTCAAAGGTTAAATGGAGAGTTAACCGGTCACCATTGAAAATGGTCTGCTGATAATCTCCTGTAGCATCCGTTAATTTTTTACTAGAGACTAGCGCATAATTGGTTAAAATAATTTTAAATTGCGCTGAAGCCGCTTCTGCCAATTCAGCCAGGTCAATGGTTTGCCCTCCCATATCCTGCATGGCAAGACTGATATTTTCTCCCGATAGCGGACTGGTGCTGTCAGATGCAAATGCTAATGTGAATGCAGCCACTCCTCCTTCTCCTTCTTTCAACTGCCAATTTGCAGGATATTGAATGGAGTAATTTGCATGGGTGTATGTTTTCCAGTCTCCAGGTACAGCCACGGCGGGTGTTTTTACAACTGCTGTGGCCTTACTGCTGTCTGCATTGGCAGTAGTAGCTTGTTTTCCTCCCTGACCGCAGGAAGCAAGGGTAACTATAGTTAATAAGGTGGCTATTTGTTTCATAGTGAATTTTTTTTCAAATGTAACAATTATCTGAAAACAGGAATATGATGAAAATAACATGTTGTTTATTCTATAGTAAACCGGACAGTAAGTGTATTCTGCTTTTTTGGGATTCCAATCATTTTCACCCGTAACATTCCTCTACAATACCCATCAAAGAAACGGGAATAATATTCCAGGTTGCCTGATACATATTTTTCGAATAAAGAGTATTTTAAAACCGGTTTATTCCCGTCGGATAATTGACACTTAACAATAGTAACCCCATCGATGGTACTGTTGTTATCTATAAATAACAACAGGTAAGCATAGCCGTGCAAACTCTGCACGCCTGCGCTGTCGGGTATATGAATAATACTATCGTGCAGCGCCAAAACATATGCCGGTTGGGAAGTGTCAGCACTGGTAATTTGTACAGAACCATCTTGTGCAAACCCCAACTTTGCCAGGAAGCAGAACAAAACGATATATTTTAATCTCTTCATTACTTTTCAAAGATAGCAATTATCTAAAATGTACAGACTTCTTAATTCCGGAAAAAACAGAAATATCCAAGGAAATAATATGGGTGAGGTTTATGCGGGGTTATTTGTTTGACTTGATATATTGAACAATCTTATCAATTTCTTTTTGAATTTCTTCAAATTGACTGTCTTTTTTGAGCTCTCTTTGAAAACAACTGCAATATTCAGCATATGCTAACCCGTCCAAGTGTTCATACTTATTAAATGAAGCCGTGTCCTTTAGTTGTGAGTCATCATAAATTTGTAAGGCTTTTTGCGATTCTGAATTAATACTATCCCAAATTGATTTACACTCAGGTATTTGTTTAACCGGCTGCTTAAGCGGCTTATCAGCCATATAAATAAAATTGTCATCTGCTAAAAATATGAATGCATGATCAGGAAGGAATAAACCAATATCCTGGGCATACATTCCAACCATTCCATATACCTGAATATTATTTTGGGCAGGTATTTTACTTGAATAGAAATTTGTTATATGCGCATCTGTAGAAAATGCACTATTAAAAAGATTCTCTAAGTTTTCCGTTGTTAAGTTATCAAATGGAGGAATTTTTTCCTTTTTAAAATAGTCGGAAAATAAATTTCTTGATGTACAAAATATCCTCATCGAATCTTTTGTTGCAACCAGCCCGTCAAGCATACCAAAACCCATTTCCCCGAAAAGTGTTTCCAGGTTAATTTTTCCTTCTTTAGTGATACTATTAAGGCGGCAATCATTCAAGATGCCATGAAGCCTCTTCTCTAACTCAATGAGTGAATCGCTTTCCTGCTTATCGATTTTATCATCAATTTCTTTTATCGCATCACTCTGGAAATATTTAATATACCTGTC
>DATHNK010000068.1:0-4214 GCA_035486075.1 Bacteroidia bacterium | reverse complement strand
GAAGGTTTGCTGGTTCAGGCATTAGGTAAGGACAGAGCAGTAACATATACTACTATGGGGGTGCATAAAGACGACTGGATTTTTTGCATGGAAGGCAAATCATTAAAGAAATTCGCATCGCAGGGGCAACAAAAGTCTTTCATCATAGCATTGAAGGTGGCACAATACCGCTACCTGAAAAAGCAATATGCTTCAGCACCTATACTTTTATTGGATGATATTTTTGATAAACTGGACGATACCCGTGTAAACTGCCTAATAGATATGGTTTGCGGCGATGAGTTTGAACAGGTTTTTATTACAGATACAAATCTGCTGCGCATGAAAAAACTATTGGAGAATAGGGAGAAAGATTACCGCTTGTTCCCGATTGCGGGCGGAATGATACAAGAAACTGAAATTGCAATGGAACGCGGATGACGCGGATTGCTTATGATAAACAACAATGATTTTAAATCTTATATAATCATAAACATTCCGCATCATCCGCGTTCAATATCATGAGAAAAACAAATACACAAAAACTGGGCGATGCAATAAAGGAAATGCTGCGCCTGAACGGCATTGATGAAAAAATAGATGAACATCTTCTCGTCCGTTCCTGGGAAAAGATCGTTGGTCCTATGATATCAAAACACACTACGGAAATCTTTATTTCCGGTAAAAAACTTTTTGTAAAAGTAGATTCCTCACCTTTGAAACAGGAACTTCAATACTCGAAAACCAAACTTATGAAAGACCTGAACGAACAAGTGGGCAGGGTGGTTATTGAGGAGATTGTGCTGAAGTAGGACAGTATAAATTAATATGAATATAACTCTTCTTATTTTTTATTGAGATAATTTATAATATTATCTATGCAGGGATTATGCTCCGTGTTTACACGATCTTCAGCTTCCTTTCTTTTTTTATCAAATGTTATTTGATCTCTAATTTCCTCTACTTCTCCTTTCTCGGATATAGCTTTGATACTTGAAAAATTGGCTATTAATTCTTCCAATTTCTCGTCTTTGTGATAATAGTTGTATTCTCCCAATAGCTTTATGAAATTTGCTTTATGCTTCCGGCAAGCCCTAAGTTGCCCATCTATTTTTTCACGAAATTCTGTCGATTTTTCTTTATTACCTGTTGTGTGATAAAAGCAATAAAATACATCATTATCCACCATAAGACTAACTTCAATTTTTAGGCTATATCCTATGGCAGTAATTTCTCCAACCAATTTCGAAAAGTATCTTTCATCTTCTTTTTTGCTAGATAGTGCGAACATACGTTCTTCCTTTTTCATAGTAAGACGAGAGGACACTATTTGTCCGCCAACACCTGAAACAGCACCTATGAGAGCAGCAAGAATTGCAATTACTCCTGTTGAAAGACCAGAATGACTATCTGTAGTACTATCGCATAGAAGGACAAAAAGATTTAGCATAAATGAGGCATATTTTAGTATACAAATATAATATTTAATTGGGCTAAAGCACCAATAATCGGTATCTATCCCCCGCCATAAATGGCGGGGCTAATGAATGAACACCTATAACATTATTGATTCTGTAATTAAAGGGCTAAAGCCCTCCCGAGTATTCATTCAGTGGTGCCGACCGTTCATTCATTAGCCCCAATCTTTAGGTCGGGGTATAAAGCACCTCATGAATTTTGGGCTTTAGCCCCAGCTAAATAATTCACTTAGCTTTACCACATGAAATTCACTTTCGCCAACGTATTATTTGGAGTTGTAATAATTACATTTTTGGGTATCCTTTGCCGGATAGTCCTTGAATTTAAAAGTGATGCCAAATACCTTTTATACGTTTTCGGCGGGCTGGCCTTTCTGGCATTATGGCGCGATAAATACCGCTTAATGCAACTATGTATGGGTGCGTTTATAGCTGTAATAATTTATATAATTATCGCAACCTGAAATAACTATTATTTCTCCACCACAAATTTCTTACTGGCAGATGTAGTTTCATTAAATAATTGCAAGAAATAAACCCCGCTTGGTACTTCACCTAAGTCAATATTCAAAGTCCCTTTAGTGGTTTGGGGCAGAGTTGAGGAATACACTTTTTCACCGAGTATATTATAAATATCAATTTGTGTTTTCCAATTGTCCATTGTCAATCCTACATTCTCCATTTGAATTGTAAACTGACCATTGTTCGGATTTGGATATAAATTAAATTGTAAAGCATTTTGAGAGATATTTTCAATTCCTGTGAAATAGCCCGAGGATATAATATACGCCGCACCAATGCTGGAATCGGGATTAACCTGCACAGGTTCGCTTCCTGTAACATCTCCAATAAATCTTCTGTTATCGGAACAAAAAGAGCCATGGCAGTTTACATGAACAGTGCCTGTCCAGTATGAGCTTGTTGTATCATTAAAATAGGTAAGACGTATCTGATCAATTGTATCTGAATTCATAATAAACCAATCATCCCCGCCCTTGGAACCTCCTTGCTTATTATCAAGGTCTGTCATCCAGACTATGTGTTTTCCATCGGCGCTATAAAATGCGTGTTCGGTATATGGGTAGCTATGGGCTGTAGAGGTCATTTGTTCAATATTGTTGCCCATAGTATCAGAGGTATAGATCTGGTCGTCCCACACCCAAAACTGGTTATAATCGCTGGCAAAAATTATCCGGCTTCCGTCCCGGGACCAGCCATAAGGCTCATTAAATGCGGGAGAACCACCAGGCTCAATGGTTCGTATATTGGCAGAATCGATATGCGGGCCATTAACCGTATCATCAATAAAGGGCGCAATTTTAATTACCCAATATCCAAAATATTGTTTGCCATTGGATAGACTTACATTATTGGTCATTTGACACCACATTATTTCATTGCCTTTCGGGTTGAACCAGGGTTCAATTATTGCGCTTATCCCGGTATCGGGCATATTGCAAAGTTGCCATGCTTTACTGCCATCCATTTTCATCAGCCATAGATCATTATAGGTGCCTACGCCGGGTATAGAAGTATTGGAACTGCCGGCATGGTGCGCTTTTTCAGCGGTGAAAAGCATATACTTTCCCGAAGGAGAAAAAGTAGGTTGAGCATAATTTTTTCCCGGTAAAGAAGCATTCAGGCAGGTAAAACATTGTTCACTTACGAATGAATTACCGGGCCCCACACGGGCAGTATAAATATCATAAAATCCATCAGGGCGTAATAAATTGTAAGCTACCAGTGTAGTGTCATAAGGGCACCATTGGCTTGCCAACGCGGAATCACGAAATTTGGTGACTGTTATGTTGGGCCGTTGGGCATGGGCCATCCGGCATTCGCAAAAAAGAAATGCAAAGAAGAATATAAGTGGAATTTTTTTCATGATACTACTTTTGATAAAGATAATATAAGATTTATTAAAGTCCGTCATGTCGGGGCTCTGCGAAGCAATCTTACTAAGTTGTACAATCTGTGTTAAGGCAAGACTGCTTCGTTCCTCGCAGTGACGATAGCATTTTTCGCATCTCCACTAATTTCTTACTCCTTTTCCGTATACAACTTAAATCCTTTTCCGTGTATATTTATAATTTGAACTTTAGGGTCTTCTTTTAAGTATTTACGGAGTTTGGTAATATAAACATCCATACTGCGGCTATTAAAATAACTGTCATTTTGCCAGATGGCTTTCAATGCAAAGTTACGGTCGAGCACATCATTGGAATGCATGCAGAGCAATTTTAATAATTCCGCTTCTTTCGTGGTGAGTTTTTCATGCTTGCCTTTAAATTCCAGCGACAGGTTTTTATAGTTAAAGTGATATTGGCCGATCTGGAATTCCTCTTTTTCCTCGCCCTGAGGCTTCATACGGCGCATCACAGCCTGTATGCGAACCAATAACTCTTCGGTATTAAAAGGCTTGGTGATATAATCGTCAGCGCCTTTATTAAAGCCTTCAATAATATCTTCCTTCATAGATTTGGCCGTGAGGAAAATAATTGGAATATGCTTGTTCAGCATTCTTATTTCTTTAGCAACGGTGAAGCCATCCTTCTCCGGCATCATAATATCAAGAATGCACAGGTTAAAAGCTTTTTTCGAAAATGCATCGAATGCTTTTTTGCCATTATCGCAAAGTTGCACTTCAAAACCTTTAGCTGTAAGAAAGTCTTTCAATAAAAGCCCCAGGCTTTCATCATCCTCCGCTAATAATATCCTGGTTTTTTCTTCCTGCGTTGTTATCATGTCCTAGTTAAG
>DATHNK010000067.1:0-11403 GCA_035486075.1 Bacteroidia bacterium | reverse complement strand
CTTTATGACAGCGGTGGTTGTAGCCATGATACTTTTCCTCTTAACCCACCAATCGTAATAGAGCATTATCATGATAGTGCAAGGATGGACACGGTCTTTATTAATTTTGGGAAGCTGCCTTTGAATTCATGCGGAACAGATAGTGTTACTAATTTATTGCCATGTATTACTGTTCCTTTAATACTTGACTGCGCTCAATTTCCAGTTACATCACTCTATACCAATAACGATGATTACCTTCCTTTTACCTTTCAGTATTCGTGTGATTCGGGCTGTTCAGGATGTTCTAACATTTTATCGTGTGGAAATACGGTTCTGTACCATCATTGCCCAGGCACGTGTAAGAGCATACCCTATACAGATTCTGTATGGAGTTTTCTTCGAACTAATTTAGGTTCCATAAATCAGGATTTACCGGATTATTATACTACTACGTGCGGCATTCTTCCTCAGGTTATTCTTTCTTCAGCAGATTCGGTAAAAACTAAAACCGGGCTGAAAACCGGCGCGGCATATCCGGGCGACCAAATAGAAGCCAAAGTAAACGGCGGATATGACAGCCTAATACCATCCCATTTTACAAATGAATATTTACAGATACGGTATGAAAAATTGCTTTTTGCACCCCAAGCTTCTGTCTTTGAACTTGACCCCACCGATTCCAGTTATTTTATTATTCGGGGATGTGTCGGAGTTCCGGCCTTGAATGGTAGAAAACTGTATTTACCACATTGTCCATTGTCAAATCCTACATGCACCAATGTTTATACTTTGGGTGGCCCGATTGAAATGGATTATTCTTTGACGGAGGCAATTCAGCATACTGATACTTCATTGTATAGACAGTGGATTAATGACAATACAATAGAAACGATTACAGATACTGCCGTTATTCGCTTACGAGTGATGAATGGCCCGTCGTATGAGGAATATCCAAATTTCTTTAACTGCGGAAGGTACTTTGCAAATCTTAGAACCGAATTTATGTGTTCATTGCCGGGGAGTATGTCGGCTGATACGTTTCATTCATGTGATTCATGGGGCAAAGTATTTACTTTATTGCAGCCCTGTAATACGACAACAATTGCAGCCGGAAATATTTCAGACTGCGATTCATTTGCAGTATATTTCACGTTTGATGATGGAGGTGCCGAGTTTAATTATCATACGGACGATTTCCCAAATGAGTTCAGACCCTTTGCTGAATTAAGCGATACGGTGACGGTAACATTACCAAAGAATTATATTTATGGCAGTTCCACATTTTTCACGTATATTGATAAGTATGATACGAACAGGTCAAACAATTACTTCAAGGGTGGTTGTGCAAGACAGTATTTTCCAGTTGTCCCTCAGATAACTCATATTGCGGGAGGTAGAACACTCCTTACGTATATTGGGTTACATAATTCATGTTGGCCTCTGGTAGATCAAAAGTTTGCCAATGTTGCAGAGCCAGTAGTCTATTCGCTCGAAATTAATACCCAACCTTTGTGTACTGCTGCTCTCTATGATACGGTTTTTTATTCTGCCAATCTTACCAATGGAACGCAGCAATCAGATACAGCCTTTCAGAGAAGTTGGAAGCCCGTCCATAAAGTGGATGATTATGCAAGGGTACAACATATAAACCCTACTGTAATTATAAATCCTCCCTACACAGTTATTGATTACAGCAACCTGATAAGTTTCAGATTAGTTTTATGTGATTCAGGATATACGGCTCATTTTGGATGGGTAGCTTTTCAGAATATTCTTGGAGATTCGCTAAGAATGGCAACAGCAACCCTTTATGATTCCAATAATCATACACGATATTACGGAAACATTTATAACGCAGGCTCAGGAGTGCTATTTAATATTGGAACATTAACGAACTGTAATACGTACTTTTTCTCAGCCCTTATTGATTCCAATTCGGCAAGCTGTCCTCCACCGATTGGCGGAGATTCGGGAAAAGTATTAGTGCGCTACGGAAATAATTGTTTTGATACCCTTGCCAATCCTGATTCTACAAAATGTGAAGATAGAACTTCTACTTTTTATTATAAGGTATATCCTGCCATTCTTGACCTTACTAATAATGGCTATTCTCCGAGTCCAGTTTCACTTTGCGGAGGATTACTTGTGGACAGTTTGACAATTACAAGTGCCGAGTTAGGTACTATTACAAATCCTACTTTTTGGGTGGCATCTAATCCAGGATTCACGTTAGATAGCGTAACATTCAGGCATCCGTGCGGAGGTGCAAAGGATACAAATGTTCATACGCCTGACACGACTTCGGTTAGCAGAACTGGAGAAACTGATGCCATCGGTTGGATTCTGAACAAGGATTTGAAACTACATGGTTTAAGAGGTACTTTAGATGTTACGGGAGATTCTAATCAGATATGCGTTAAGGTTTACATGACGATGAATTGTAATTTTAACAGCCATAACCCTATGCAATTCTATGTACAAGGTTATTCAACGTGTGGAGTACTCGTTAAAGCTTCTGACGATACTGTGCCTAAATTTGATTCTTCTTGCTGTGCGCCTAAAATTCCTCGTTGCGTAAAAGACAGTGATTTTGATTTAGTCATTTCCAATCAGAGAGCAAGTTCCCTAACACATGGCAGTATATTCAACAACAAGAAAATTCTTGTAATTGATACATTTACTGTTGACCAATTCACATTTTTTAGTGATTGTGATGTCCAGTTTGCACCTAATGCAGTTATTAATATTCTCAATAATGATTCTTTACAACTTGATGCTGTAGGTTATGTTAGCTGCAATCACTTTCATGCTGCTTGCGACAGTATGTGGCAAGGCATAAATATTTATCCCGGCGGTTGGCTTTTAACAGATGTACACCCATTAATTGAGGACGCGAAAGAAGCAGTAGTATCAATTAATTCAGGAACATTACAAGGATATTATTTCTTACGAGGAGTAACATTCAATAAATGCTACAAAGGCGTTGTTGTGACAGCTTGTGCAGATCCATACAGGGGTAAAATGGCAAACTGTATTTTCACGTGCAGAAACCTATCTTCATATGTTCCCACGTGTTCCTGGTATACTAATTGGAAAAGCGCACCATTTGATACACTTTTACTTCCTTATTCTCTCGGATATTCTGATATGGGAATGGATGTTGAGAATGTAGATTCCATTGATGTAAAATCTGAAAACTTTTTTGATAATTTGAAAATTGGTATTAGAGCCCATGCAAGCAATATTACTGTGGATAGTAATGCGTTTATGAATATCGGATTTAGATCGGGCACCGGAGTAGGAGTTTATGATACGGGAAGCAATGCAAGTGTTTATACTTTGAAAGTAGATTCCAATACTTTCCGGAATTGCTATGTCGGTGTGAATGCAACTTATTATTTATCGAAAGTGAACGTAGAGTATAATACTTTTTCTGACTACGGTGCTACGCCGGGTGCTTATGGCATATTGGTAACTTCAATGGATTATGTTTCCATTCATGATACTTTGAATATTGTAAAGAATACTATTACAGATTTTAACAAAGGCATCGGAGCCAATATGAATAATTATGTGAATGGAAGTATCAATTACAATACGATAAATGGAGATACATGCACCTCTTTAAATTGGACTGGTATAGCTGTTAATGAATTATCTACTCCCTTTCATGCACTTTATACGATTGATAGTAATAGAATTAATGTTCTTTATGCAGGTATTAATGTTACAGGTGTATATAATGCCAAAATATACGATAACCTAATAAATTTAGGACCAACCTGCTCTTCTTATCTTCATAGTGGCGGGGGTATTGGGCTTCATGTCTGTGACAGTGTGCAAGTAGGTTGCAATGTTATTACTGCCGGATTTACTCCCAACACCTATTCAGCTATTATAGAAACACAAAGTAAAAATGTCTTTATAATAGATAATAATACCACAAAAGCCCATATACATATTACATTCAATGGCAATCCTACTACTGGAGATAGCTTATTTGATAACGTACTAACTACCGGAGATACTGGAATATATAAAACCGCTGGTACAATAATGGCTACTATGGGTTCCTCTGGTCATGGAACAGACAATTCCTTCAGTGGACTTACTTGCAAAACCAGTATAGGTGCAGGTACAACATATCATTTTTCGATTGGATATTCCCCACTACCTGGATGCCCTGCACCATCTACTGGTGGAGGTTCCCATAATAATATTAATTGTCCAAGTGTTCCACCGCCGCCAAGAAATCATTCGATGGTTCACCGTGCAAATGATTCAATTGTTGGCTTTGATTCGGCGGCAATAGCATTTCTGGAAAATACTGCACTTTCAAAAGATACTTTTTACGTGTTGCAAGACACCAATATGGTAATTGAAAAGGAGGGATTACTGACCACTATTTGGCAGAATCCATATCTATTAAGTGACAGCGTCCTCAGGCGATTTTATGACAGCATGAGCAATGCACCAATGGGCAGGATATTGGCAATTGATACAAGCATGGTATCTATTAACCCTACTAATAATTATTCTTCACTTTTAAATGCTCTTAACTCTGTAATTCCGGCAAATAATATTGAAGCTAATTTACAAGCAGCAGCTTTCGGATATTTATCCTATAGGCTGAATGATTCTCTTTCAAGTAATCAATTGGCGACTTTAAGAATGCTTGCTAATAAATGTCCTGATTGGGATGGCAATGGGGTCTATCAGGCCCGTGCACTTCTTTCGCTCTTTGACCCACCAACTACCATTTATTCTGATTCTTGTGGTGGAAATGGAAATGACTCTCATAGACATGACAAAAGAAATGGAGCAAACCAAACTATTATTCATTCTGCTTTTAACTTATATCCCAATCCCAACAATGGAGGATTTACATTGGAATATAATTTAGAAAAAGGGCAAAGCGGGACATTTACCATTTTTGATATGCTTGGTAAGAGAATAGCAACATATACTCTAAACCCTAATGAGAAAAAGATGCTTATAAATGAGACTATAATGGATAATGGCGTATATTTGTATAACATTGTTGTAAACAATAGCGTTGTAAAACAAGATAAACTCGTTATTATTAAATAATACCGAATATTTAAAAAAACCATGAAAAGGAAAGTACTTTTGCTTGCTGCTTTTCTTTTTTCACTTTTCTTTTTTCACTTTTCGCGTATTAATGCTCAATCATGGCTTTGGGGAAATTATGGGATAGGCGATGCTACAGTTTGGTCAGTAGGGGTTGATAGGAATGGGAATTGTTATTTATCTGGACTTTTTCCAAATGATACCCTTCAATTTGGGAGCAATAATTTGATGAACTCTACTATAACCAATGCCCCATACAGTAGCAACTTCGACGCATTTATAGTGAAATTAAATCCTCAAGGAAAAGTGCTTTGGGCAAAACAAACGGTTACTAAGAATTCAATTGATACATTGGGTAACTTTGAACCGTGTACAGTTGCTACTGATAATAAAGGAAATGTTTACTTAAATTCAAATTTCCCTGATACCCTATTTGTAGGTAGTAACACGCTAACTGCTAAGGGTTTTCAAAATACATGCGTGACAAAATACGATGCTTTTGGGAATGTCCTCTGGGCAAAGCAGTCTACCGGAAAAAATAACCTAAGCACCGTCGCAGGGGCTTCCACTTCTTGTGACAATCATGGAAATGTTTTTGTTTCGGGTGCTTTTGCAGATACCGTAAATTTTGGAAGTTTTACAATTATTGGTACATCTCCTATGTATTACTATAATTCTTTCCTCGTTAAATATGATTCCAATGGCAATGTAAAATGGACGAAGCAATCAGTCTATTTAGGAGACTACAGTAATGATTTAAGCTATGGTGTTATAAATGACAGATTTGGAAATGCATTTATTACTGGTGTTTATATAGATTCTATATCATTTGGCTCTTTTAAATTAACCGGAGGCAATCCAAATTTTTATTTAGTAAAATATGATGCCAATGGCAATATTATTTGGGCAAAGCAAAATGCTGAAATCAATGGTGGCAGTTCCGCAGGTATATCTTTAGTTACTGACCAACCGGGAAATATTTATGCCACCGGACAATTTGCTGGCAAAATTGTATTTGGGCAAGATACTTTAATTGCACCTCCGTCTTTAGGTAGTTTTTTCCTTGTAAAATATGATTCCAATGGGAATGTTTTATGGGCGAAACAGGCAACGATATTAGATAATAATACTTGGAATGCCTGGGGGCTTTCCATTGATAATTATAAGCATCTTTATCTTTCTGTTAATGGAGGATACCAACAATGCAAGGTTGGATTTGGAGGCGATACATTAAGCATGTATGATACTGCAAAGTATGACGGAGCTTCTTTAATTTTTAAGCTTGATTCCAACGGTAATACACTTTGTAGCAGTATTGTTCCCGTTGGTGCACTTGGAGGTGTAGAGAATGGAATTGCCTCGGATACGTCCGGAAATTATGTTTATTTTGGTGCGGCGTTAGCTACGCCTGTAATCTTTGGAAAGGATACTATTAATCCTTTCGCGTATCCCATAAATAAAATTCAAGAAGGAAACTACTTTCCTTTTGCTGCCCGATGGGAAGCATGTGATTCTAATGCTCTAACAACAAGTGTTCTGGAACAAAAACCAATTGGACAAGTTACTTTATACCCTAACCCCAATGCGGGGAGTTTTACAATTGTGCTGCAAAATATAAACGAACCGACACAGATGGAGATTTATAATGTGTTGGGAGAAGAAATTTATAAAACAAAATTGAATTTTAACAATGCGCAATTAAATTTAGGTTCACAGCCAGAAGGAATATATTTTTATAGAGTGTTATCGGAAAATGGAGGGTTTATTGGTAGTGGCAAATTAATTATTGAAAAATAAACTATGTGATGCTGATTTCGGTAGCTTTACAATTCAATTAACCCTCAAATAAACCAATACTATGAATAAAGCAGAATTAGTGGAAGCCATTGCCAAAGAAGCAAAACTTTCCAAAGCCGATGCTGAAAAAGCGCTTAACGCATTTACAAACCAAGCCACCAAAGCCCTAAAAAGTGGAGGCACAATTGCCTTAGTGGGCTTTGGAACATTTTCTGTTACTAAAAGAGCAGCCCGTAATGGAAGAAACCCACAAACAGGAAAAGCCATTAAAATTGCTGCAAAGAAGGTAGCCAAGTTCAAAGCAGGTTCAGAGCTAAAGAAAACGGTAAATAAGTAATGTCATGACTATAGAGTCCTGTAGTATAAGTCCCGCTATAGTGGGACTTATAGATTGGCTCTCAATCCCCTCTTCTGTAGCTTTCCATAATTCTAATGCTTTTAAAATACATAAGTGTAAACAAAAAAGCCATTCCTATTGCGGATGGCTTTTTAAAAAGGACTACGTTTCTCGCTTCTTTACTTGGAACACATAAAAACAAAGTGGTCATTGGGAAACCAGGAAGCCCAGTTTTCCATAGAACTGTCCCAAAAATCACAGTCGAGCCAATTGCTCCGTGTATCGGAAGAGCTATTAATATGCTCAACTGCAAAGGTGTACATATTACCATCCTGTGCCAATATTGGCTGCATGGCAATATCAAGAGGAACCCAGTTTGGTTGATTTGTGTATTGTAACCGTAGTGCCGGACCAACTTCTGCCGGACAGAGGTGATATCCCATTTGAAGTGCTCTTTGGCATACCTGCTTGTAGGTAACATTCGTATCAAAACCCAAATCTCTGAGGGTAAGAATACAAATGGTAACCTGCGTTTCTGTTTGAGCAAAAGGAACCTGATTAAGAATCCTGTCGGCCCGTTCAAGTCCATAATTCAGTTTACGGGACATAGCGCGATAAGCATCTGCCGATTTTATGGTACCGAGGGTAATCGTTCTCTTAACGATACCTTTTTGGGCATATATCATTTTTGTAGTAAAAATGGATAAAAATAACAACGGAAGGAAAAACAACTTTTTCATAATTGGTGATTTAGATGGTTGCTTTTGCCGCATTAGAAAGAAGCAAAAGTGACCATCCAAACAAGCCAAAAAATATGTTTTCAAGTTATTTATGTGTAGTATATAATAAATAATTACATTTGTCAATACATACTGAATGTATGAAGGTACTGGCTCTAAACCGTTATACCCAAAGCCTTGTATGTGAAAGGAAGGATACTAATAATAGTCGGCTTTTTGCTTTCAATTCTCCTGTCGGGTTGTGCTGCTTGTTTTGAATTAGCAGAGGTGACGGCAACCGATGAAGCGGTGGTTGCGGGCACTGCTACCGAAGCAGCAGGTTTGGATGCTTTCGGAAACGCACTTGCCGTGGGAGCGGAAGAAGATGTTTTATTTACTGAGGCTGAAGAAAAGAACTTACTAAAAAATCCAACAATTCTTAACAAAGAACCTGAGTATTTAGGGAGAACGATAACGAAGGAGTCTCAATTAAATGATGAACTTCAAGAGATAAGGATGATGCGTAATCCCGGCGAGCCTCCCAAGTTATATGTTAATGAAAAACCTTTTGCCGAAGTTATTGAAGACGGTAAGAAAATTCGGATTATTGCAAATGGCGAAGTAAGGACACTCCCAGGCCGGATATTCTCGGTAAATTCAGATGGAGTTAAATTCAGATATAGCCCAGGCATATCCAACAATAATTTGATTGATAACGTTCATTTGAAAAAAGGTGAATTAGTAATTAAACTTTTGGATGATAATAATGGATGGTATAAGGTTCTTGTAGACCAAAATCATATTGGATATGTGTCCGCTTCTTGCCTAATCCCTGCTCTTGCTGCAATTATTACACATACTGATTCATTAAGATCAGAGGGATATCTTGATGATGGAATCGGAAACTTCTATAAAGGTGAAAGTGTTAATGGTGTAAGAGAAGGTAATGGAATATTGATAACAGATAATAAAAGCACTTATAAAGGTATCTTTCACAATGGAAGGCTTTTTAAAGGAGAAGTTAATGAGGTAGACATGTTAGGTGATAAATATCAGGGCAACTATGATAATTACCAAAGAAGTGGGAGTGGTTCCTTAATCACTGCTAATGGAAGCATATATTGGGGGCAATTCTATAATGGAAGACTTTTCTCAGGCCAGGCGGAAGAGAAATCCTTCAATGGAGATAAATATGATGGTCAGTTTAATAATGCACAAAGAGATGGGCAGGGTTTATTAACAACAAGTAATGGAAGTACATATAAAGGCATGTTTGTAAAGGGTAAGTTTTATTCTGGCTATGCAGATGAGAAAGATTTTGCCGGAAATACGTATAAAGGTAATTACGACAATTATCAAAGGAATGGAAATGGAACCTTTATTTTAGTGAGCGGTACCCAATACGAAGGAACGTTTTACAATGGTAAATTATGGAATGGATTTTCAATTGAAAAGGATAATAGAGGGAAATTCTTGAGGCATGAATATAGGAATGGGAGGGCTTTATAATTTTTTGCTTAACCTTTCACAGTATATACGTCAATAATCGAACCACAAATATGGAGCTAATACATAAAACCTCAATAAATGAACTTAAGTCTTACATGCAAGCGACCTACATTGGACAAATGAATCAAAAAATTCCCAAATACTTATTCCGGGGACAAACAAAGTCATACGGAAGTTTTCAGCCAAATTTTGCTCGACTTGCGAAGGATAGGATTCTTCGAGGCCAAGCACAAACACTCTATAGCTGGTCCCGAGATAATTTAAGGCTAAATGGATACAGAGTGAATAATCCAAAAGAAGCTGTTGCAGTTTTGCAGCATTATGGATTGCCTACCCCACAAATTGACTTAACCGGAAATATTGATGTTGCAATATATTTTGCAACTGAAAACCTTGATGAATCATCTTCACCTAGAATTTATGTGATAGACACAACAAATATTACAGAGGACTTGGAATTGACAGAGCATTTCTTCTTTTTAGATACAATTGACAATAATGGACATAGGAATAGGTGGTTAAGACAGGATGGATATGCAATTATGCCCCAAAAATGGACTCAGGCAGATGAAGTTAATAAATTTGATCTTTACAGTCCTGAATATTCACGATTTTTATCGTGCATTACATTTGATCCAATAGATAAAGACAATATATTATACGAGTGCAATTATATTTATAAAAAAGATGAAATTCAATCACCACTTAAATTCCTAATCAATAGTTTTTGCAAACTTACTTTTGGTGGTGAAATTCATTCAGAGTTAGCAAGAAGAATACAAAATATAGACATTGACCCATGTCATAAATAATAAGCTATAAGGTAAGGCAGATAGACACTTTAGGCCATTCTAACGTTATCTTTCTATATCACGTTCAGTAGATTTCCCAATTCCTCTTTCTCTAACTTTTTGTAATTCCTTGCCCCGCCTAAATGATTTATCAAGTTCATTTAATCTCTCATCGGTAAAACCGAGCCTTCCTAACCTAAACTTCCTCCCTTGATAAAGTACTCCTGTTAACTTCCCGCCTCGTGAATAGGAAGTGAGACTAGACTCTTTTAGCATTTCAAAAAAATCTTCTCTTGATGAAGCCTTTTTGTAGAATGTTTTTAGCATTCCTATAACCTGCCCTTTATCGCTTTCCCTTGCAGTTCTTCTTTTGTATTGATACTCTTTCTCGGAGTACCGAGGGTTTAGGTTTTTACCATGTTCTACAACAGATTTAGAAAGTTCAGGGAATTTCTCAAGTTGATAGGCTTGAATTCCCTTTTTAAGTTTTAATAGTTCCTGTTTTGAAAGGCGCAGCGACTCGCCGGAACGATAAGCAATACCTGAAACAGCAAAATGAATATGATAACAGCCGGTATTAAAGTGGGGCACTCCAACATAAATGCCTTTGGGATTGCGGAGATTAATATACTCCCGTGCAATTAATTCTAATTTATCTAAAGATAAATTCTTTGCATCTTCCCGGTGAAACGATATGACCTCATGAGTCACAAAAACACTATCCTTTCTTTTTCGTTTACGGAATGCTTCATTATCTCTATATTGTTTAGTCCATTGGTCTATTGAATTACCTTTAAGATTATGTTTAATGACAAAGCTCCTGCCCGTGTTATCAAACAGGCGGTCATTGTCATGGAGCATATAAGTAAGCAGCTTATAACAACTATTGGGGCTTTTAAGTGATTTTATTTTGAGAATCATGCGCTGTAACTAAGGGCGGGTTTCTCAATACCTCACTGATTTGGGTTTCAAGTTTTATGATGCGTTTTTCAATCGCATCATATTTTTGTTCCCTTTCCCAGGAATACTTTTCTTTGGTGCGGGTAATAAGCTGCACTTCATTGAGGCATTGAGAAAGCAATTGCTCGATAACCGATAACTGTACTTTATTTGGAACAATAAAAGTTTGATTCATGTATGCCAATGTTGCAGTCTTAAGAAATGTTGTTACCGGCAT
>DATHNK010000066.1:0-10656 GCA_035486075.1 Bacteroidia bacterium | reverse complement strand
AGGGTCT
This sequence comes from Bacteroidia bacterium, assembly GCA_035486075.1. GTDB lineage: Bacteria > Bacteroidota > Bacteroidia > JABEUT01 > JABEUT01 > JABEUT01. Next base: position 10,649 of record DATHNK010000066.1, on the reverse strand, counting down.
TCCCCGTAGGTAAAATCGAAAGTATACAGTACCTTATACCCGGTTCCATCTGTATCCATAGAGAAGATAACGCCTAACTCATTGGGGAGTCCTCCACTATGGGTCATCCCATAAATCTTCTTCCCTGAAACCAGCACGGAACCATAAGGATAGGCACCGTCTGTATCGTCGAAACTGTGCAAACTTTTATAGTTTGAGCCATCTTTATGAATGGAAAACACAGTACCTCTATTATAGGTTCCATAGGCTTCTGTCATTCCATACATTACGTTACCTACAATATCCAGATGGCATTGGGGGTAATTTGCATTTGTCGTATCAAAAAGCAGCAGATTTTTAAACTGGGCACCGGCTTTTCCAAATCCTAAAAAAAGCAAGGCGATAATAATTAGTACATTTAGTTTTCTCATGGCGTTAAGTTTTTTTTAATTGTTGTGATTAAGTAATCGGCAACAAAAGTCAGTCAAACCTTAACGCCTCCCTAATAAATGGCATCTACAAGAGTGTCTACAACTAAAATTGATGTTGATTTTCAAAGAGATTCGAGAATCTCCTCAATGCCACCTTCCTCTGATAATCCAAGTTTTTTACGCATCCGGTAGCGCGATTGTCTTATAGTGGCAAATGAAACTCCTAAGATGCCTGCCATCTGTTTGGTGTCTAAATTCAGTTTTGTTAAGCATACCAATCGTATTTCAGCTTGTGTTAAATCAGGCAGTTTCTCCTTTAATCGGATAAAAAAGCCTTTATATACCTGTTCAAAAAGGTTTTTGAATTTGGTCCAGTCGTCTTCTGTAAGTATTGTTACTTTATTCAAATGTTCCAAGTGCTCAACCCTTGCCTCATCTATCTCTTTCGATTTCAGGATGGTAAGCTTTTCTAAATCTATCTTAAATTCCTCCAGCAGCTTATTCTTTTCCACCATATTTTGAGTAAAGTCATTCAGCATATTTTGGGAATTTTTTAGCTCATCTTCCATGCGTTGCCGCTCCAATTTTAAGAGATCTTTTTCCTTTTCTGACAGTATCAGGTCCTGTTCAAAAAGCGCTTTATCCTTTTTGCGTTTTATCTGTTGCCTGTTTATCAGTACGATTGCCAAAATGGCAGTAAGTAGTGCTATTAAAATGGAACTATAAGTAATAATACTTTTGCGGTTGCTTCTTGCTGTTTCTATAATATCAGTTTTTTCCTGTTCCCCATGAATAGAATCTTCCCTTTTTTCAAACTGATAGCTTACTTCCAATTGGGTGATTTTTTTTATGTCTTCCTTATTTATCAGACTATCATGATAAAGCGTGAAGGTTTTATAGTCTTCAAAAGCAGTTTTGAAATTTCCCGTTGCGCTGTCTAACATTGCAAAGACACTAAAGGCGGATTCTTCGCGCTTTTTATCTCCAATTTTTTGCGAGATATAGAGAGATGAATCAAGAAACATTTTGGCCTGTTTGAAGTTTTTTTGTTTTATACTAGTTCTCCCTAAATCTGTAAATATGCCTCCCATTTCTGACTTATCGCCCATTTCCCGCGAGATAGACAGCGCTTTATTATGGTATTCCAGCGCCTTTTCATAATCACCTTGCGCGTAATAAATATTCCCCATATTGGCCATATTAATGGCAACGCCCCCTTTATCGCCCAGTTCCTGGGACATTGCAAGCGCCTTTGAGTAATAATCAAGCGCTTCAGATAGTTTTTTCTGATCGAAATAAATGTTGGCAATATTGCCAAGATTGGTGGCTATGCCCTCTTTATCACCAATTTCGCGGGCAGCAGCAAGGGCTTTCAAATCATATTCCAGCGCATTGGAATAATTCATCTGATAATAATAAATATTACCAATGTTGCCGAGGTTGCCGGCAATACCAATCTTGTCTCCAATTTCCTGGGTCAGTTTCAGAGCCTTCAGGTCATACTCTAATGCTTTTGGAAAATTTCCCTGTGAGGAATAAATATTTCCAATATTCCCAAGTTGGATGGCAATACCATTTTTATCTCCCACTTCCTGTACTATAGATAATGCATTAGTACCATACTCTAACGCTTTAGGGTAATTTCCCTGGTACCAGTATATATTTGCAATATTAGTATAGGCCGAAGCAATACCTTCCTTACTACCAATTTCCTGGTTAATTGCAAGAGCCTTATTCTGGTATCCGAGTGCTTTGCCATAATCGCCCTGGTCAATATAATTATTACCCATGTTTCCAAAAGCTCTGGCCAATCCCCTTTTATATTCAATTTTTTCTGCCAATACCATTGCCTTACCGGCATATACCATGGAACTATCGTAGTTGCCTATAACTTCCAATTTATTACTTAGTCTGTTTAGTGTAATAACTTTAATGGTATCGTCTTTATACGTATTCAAGACTCTTTTCAGGGAGTCAATTATGTGTTGCACAGGCGTATTGCTATTTTCTTGTGCCAGGGAAACATAATGTGCAGAGCCGAGGAATAAAATGACAATAAAATATTTTACAATGAATTTATAATTCATAAAATGCGGGAAATAAAACTATTCAGGTTGTTGTATTTTCAAAAACAGAGGTAGATGCAAATATAAAAATAAAACTGAAAATTAATATGAGCTATGTATTAATCCTGTCTGCCACGACCCAACTATCCATAGTTATTTTTCATCTGCTATAATTAATGTAAGTTTGAACCTATGGCCAGGAAAGTACTTTTATTTAATCCGCGTAGTGCGAACTCAAAACCACGCATACCTAATTCGGTTCTCAATATTGCAGCAAGTATTGAGGGTAAGTACGAGTATGTTATAGTTGACGGGAACTTAGAAAACGACCCGCTAAGTAAAATCAATTCATATTTGGCCGGCGGTGATATTGGATATTTCGGCTGCACGGTTATGCCGGGGCCTCAACTGAAACAAGCCATACCTTTTACCAAAAAGATAAAAGAAACATTCCCAGGTATTAAAATCATTTGGGGCGGATACTTCGCATCCAATCACTCCAAAACGGTTATTAATTCGGGGTTTGTTGATGTAGTAGTATATGGTCCCGGCGATAAAGCATTTCCTGCATTAATCGATGCTTTTCAGGCTAAATCTTCCCTGCATTCTATAAGCAACCTGATATTTAAAGACGGTGATGAGATTATAAAAACTGCAAAAGATGAACTTTATGACCAGGACACTTTGCTACCTTTACCATATGATAGGCTGAACTTGTTCTATCCGTTGTATAAATACCTCGGCAATACTTATCTCGGAACAAAAACTATTGCCTACCATTCCAGCGTAGGGTGCCCTTTTGCCTGTTCATTTTGTGCCGTAGTTCCTATTTACAATGCCCGTTGGAAAGCAAAATCAGCAGAACATGTTTATACGGATATTAAATACCTGAAGGAAAATTACGGAGGCACCGCTATTGAATTCCACGACAACAATTTTTTTGTTTCAGAGAAAAGAACCATAGAATTTTCAAACCTGATAAAGAATGAAAACATGGGTTGGTGGGGCGAAGCAAGGATAGATACGGTTAATAGCTATAAAGACTCGACCCTTGAATTGATGAGGGAAGCAGGTTGCAAAATGATTTTTTTCGGGGCTGAAACCGGAAACGACGAAGTGTTGAAAAAGATGAATAAAGGAGGAACTCAGTCGGGTGCGCAAATTATAAGCTTTGCAAAACGGCTGAGAAAATTCGGCATTGTTCCCGAATATTCTTTTGTAATGGGAACTCCTGCTGAAACTCCTGAAAAAGTAATGGAGCTAATAGATAAAGACATTGCCTTTTTATATAAAGTGAAGGAAGCCAATCCTGACACTGAAATAATAATATATGTTTATAGCCCCGTTCCCACGGAAGGCTCTGAACTATTCAAAGACGTATTGAATACCGGATTTCGCTTCCCCGAAAAATTAGAAGACTGGCTTAATCCTGAATGGGAAAAATTTGACCTGCATAAAAATCCGCTTACGCCATGGCTTACCTCGGAGATGGTTACTAAAATTAAAAATTTTGAAACAGTTTTGAACGGATACTATCCAACAGTTTCAGATATAAAACTCTCTTCCTTCCAGCGGAAATTCATGCACACTATTTCAGCCTGGCGATATAAGTCAGGATTCTACCATTATCCTTATGTCATAAAAGCATTTCAAAAATATTGGTTGCGCTACCGCCAACCGGAGATTGAAGGATTTTAAGCACTACTATCACTTAATAGGTAATTGGGAAGTGTGCTTCTGGGTAGTGCTTCCTTATTGATTTGATCAATTCCGGAAGATTACCAAAAATATATTTACACTTATTATTAATGTATATTTTAAAGAAGCCCTCTACGTTTATACCTTGTTCAAAAAATTGTTGACATAATTCTTCGTCAAATAAACGGATGCATCCTTTATGCATTACCACTAATATATCTTCAGGATTCAAGGTAAAAAAAGCATCCATTCCTTTTAATTCTGGTTTCTTCTTTGCAATGACAATATCAGCATTATGCCCAATTGTAATAGCACTACTTGAAGATAAACCCCAAACTTTGGCCGGGGCACCTGTCAGCATTTCAAAAACTTCTTCATCTGTTACCATTTTTGTATCCTTCGCAGTTCTCAGATGACTCCATAAATTCCAATTGGCTGATACAGTAGAATCTGTTCCAAAAAGTATTTTTGTTTGGTGTTTGAGTTTATCTATTTGAGCAGTTCGTCCTAAAAGAAAATTATTGGAATCAGGACACCATACGATCGCTTTGAATTTACCGGCTTGCTCCTCATCCATTGCCACAGCATGAATACCGATTAACTCCCTGTTGAATAAATTCCATTTTAAAAGTGCAGTAATTTCCTCTTGCGCTGATTCGTCTGTTCCTTCGCCAACATGAATGGAAAATGGCTCTTTTTTTATAAAGGGCATGTTCAACTTGAGTCTCCATTTTTTTTCATTTGCAACGGAATGCAGCACATGGCTGTTCTGCATTATAGTTATTAAATCATCTTCAACTACTAATTTTGGCCCGTGATTTACTACAGTGGTGATACCGTTAAGCAGGTTTTTGTAAATACCCCATTGTGTTCGAAGTTGCCCTGGAATTTTTAATACATTATTAATTACATCCTTATTTTTTTGATGTATGTTGAGCCCCCATTCCACATAGTTATTGTAAATCCTATTACCCAATTGCGGGAATGAGTTAAAATCAAGATGGTCGTGGGAGTTGATCAATCCCGGAAATACAATGGCATTATCAAATTTTAATGCCGGTTCTCTTGAAGTATTTGCAGAAGAATCACACTCCGAAACAGAAATTATCCTTCCTCTCTCCATTAGAATATCCACATTCCGGTTCTCCGGTATTGAGAACAAATTACTCAGCAACATTTGTCTTTGTTAAATGAGTCCCATATATTATATACGTTCCCTTAAATCGTTCATACACTTTCAACGCATTTTGTTTTTCATAAAAATGTTTTACATGCTCATCTATTCTCTTTTCAATAAATGTATTGAATTTAAAACCCAGTTTATCTGCAATGTCCTTTATCCTTTCTATTGGGTGAATATAATTCTTCACCGCAATCAATTTTCCGTTATGTGTGAATGTTCTGTTCCCTCCTTTTAATAAAGCATCCGGATGGTAATCTGTAATAATAATATGTCCGTTTGCTTTGAGTACCCGGTTCCATTCTGCAAAGGCATTTTCAATATCGCTGATATGAGCTATCGCAAGTGTCGAGATGAGTATGTCGCAACTATTATTTTCCAATCCCTCTAACCTGTTCGATTTAAGTTGATGCGTTTTAGCTTCAGGGAATTTTTCTTTTAAAACCTTCAACATTCCTTCAGATACATCATATCCTATAATTAGGGCGGGTTGTTTTGCATATATTTTTTTCCAATGCCTTCCCGTACCACAGCCAACATCAACAATTGTTTTATTATGAAAATCCACCGTTGCAATAAGCCCGGTAAAAAGAGCTTCATCAAGCGCCAGCATTAAATTATCGGGTTGATCATCATAGCCCGATGACCATATATTATAAGCATCCTCCGCCTCCATTTCCTTTAAAGGAAAAAGGCGAGAGGATAGTTGGTTCCTGAGTTTGTTCCTGAGTTTGTTCCATGCGCTCATGTAAGCCCAAAGTTAAACTTGTTTTTAAAATGCCTTGGCACTTTTAGGTACTACCAATGGGGGTCAATAATTTTTCTTCCATCACCCCACCATTTTTATTTATTTTTCATCTTATAAAATATAGATACTTATTGAATTGGAAAATAATGTTGCCGAACAAGTTATAGTAAAGCTTACAATAACAATACAGCTCCATATTCCTGAATACTCCTTATTATACAAAAAATGCTTACACATAATATTCACCTCCGAACTCCCATAGCAGAAAACCGAAAACTGCCGATACCCGTTCATCATGAATTATTAAAGTCGTTGCTATATTTTGGCATATTTCAGTACCCGCTTACCCTAAAAGAACTTAAACGGTTTTGCAGAACACTTACCTCCATTGAGGAGGTTGAATTAGAATTAAACTTCCTTGAAAAAGGTGGGTATGTGAAACAAAAGGACGGATTCTATTCAACCGGCGACCAGGATATAGATTTGATGGTTGAGAGGAGGCTGAAAGGCAATATTAAAGCAGAAGAAATGCTGAAAATGGCAAGAAAATATTCGAAACTGATTTCTTATTTCCCTTTTGTAAGAGGCATTAGTCTTTCAGGTTCTCTTTCAAAAGGCTATGCTGATGAAAAAAGCGATGTGGATTATTTTATTATTACTGAACCCGGCAGGTTATGGTTGTGCAGAATGTTGCTTGTTCTGTTTAAAAGGGTATTCCTTTTCAACTCGCACAAATATTTCTGTGTGAATTATTTTATAGACACTCAAAATTTGGAAATAAGCGATAAAAACCTCTTTACCGCAACTGAATTAACAACACTGATTCCAACTTGCAATACATCACTTCACCGAAAATTAATGCAGGCTAACCCGTGGGTGAAAGGGTTTTTTCCTAATACCCTACTTGAAACTGTTTCGGGTGAAACTATACCAGCCAATAACTCTTTAGTGAAAAGATCTATTGAAAAAATATTTCAGGGGAAATTGGGAGACAAATTGGATGGCTATTGTTTTAAAATTACTATTGCCAAGTGGAAAAAAAAATTCAAAAATTTCTCTGATACCGAATTTGAGTTAAATCTGCGTTCAAAAAAGAATGTTTCCAAACATCATCCGCGGGGCTTCCAGATAAAGGTTTTAAAAGCATTGGATGAAAAAGTGAAAGGCTTTGAAGACAAGTTTAACGTTAGAATTTTTAAAAATGGCTAAGGTATTGCTCACACATTCCTATTTTTTGCGTTTCGACCCTAAGCAGTGGAAACAGCAGCAGCCTTATCCTCCTCTTGGAACTATATATGCCGCTGCAGTACTAAAGGAAGCAGGGTACAGTACCGCCCTACACGATTCAATGTTTGCTATGTCAGCCGGGGAAATATTACCCGTTATTGAAAAAGAAAAACCGGAATACCTGGTTATTTATGATGATGGTTTCAATTACCTTACCAAAATGTGCCTCACCAATATGCGTGAGGCAGCATTCAGGATGTCAGAAATTGCCAAAAGGAATGGCTGCAAAGTAATAGTTTCAAGCTCAGATTCTACCGACCATCCAAAGGAATATATGGAGCACGGGGCTGACTATATTATTATGGGAGAAGGCGAAACAACACTTCTTGAACTTTTAAACGGGCTTGAAAATGATAGATCTATTGATAGTATTCCGGGACTCGCATATAAGAAAAAGAACAAAATCATATTCAACAGTAAAAGAGAAGTACTTAAAAATTTAGACAGCCTGCCAATGCCGGCCTGGGATTTAATTAATATTAAGCCTTATAAAGAAGTATGGATAAATAAATGGGGGTATTTTTCCATGAATATTGCAACCACAAGAGGTTGTCCTTTTAAATGCAATTGGTGTGCAAAACCCATTTATGGTAATCGATATAATTCCCGCTCCCCTGAAAATGTGGCGACAGAATTAAACTATTTAAAGCTGCATTTTTCTCCGGACCATATTTGGTTCTGCGACGATATTTTTGGGTTGAAACCGGGATGGGTAAAAAAATTTGCGGACATTGTCGAAGAACAAAAACTTAATTTGAAATTCAAAATACAATGCCGTGCCGACCTGTTGCTGCAAGATGATTATGTGGCTGATTTGGCTAGAGCCGGTTGCGAAAGTGTCTGGATGGGCGCTGAATCGGGTTCGCAAAAAATATTAGATGCCATGGATAAAGGCACTAAGGTTCCTCAAATATATGAGGCCACACGTCTATTGAAAAAATATAAAATACACTCCGCATTTTTCTTGCAATTTGGATATCCCGGTGAAACATTGGATGATATCAGCCTGACCATAAAAATGCTTTTGGAGCTCGTTCCTGATGACATAGGAATATCAGTTTCATATCCATTGCCCGGTACAGTTTTTTATGGAAAAGTAAAAGAGCAATTAAACCTTAAATCAAACTGGACCGATTCTGATGAGTTGGCCCTGATGTTCAGAAATACTTATCCCACGCAATTTTACAAACATCTTCACAGGTTTGTTCATAAAATATACAGGGGCAAGCAGGCTATAAACAGTTTGAAAAAAATGATTGCGAATCCGGTTTCCATTACCGTAAAAGATTTGAAAAAGGCACTGTCAATTCTCTATTACAGCCCCGCATCACAACTATATAAATGGAGAATGAAAAAGAATGAAAAATTCCATGTCACCTGAAGTATTGGAACAGGAACAAAAAGTAAGTAAAGCGTTCTCAAAACAATCACTTGTTTTTGATGAAGCTGATTCCCAAAACGAAATTCTGCAATGGATGCGATGGCGTGTGCGAAAGCATGTTATGAATATATGGAAGCCCGGAAACATGGTACTGGAGCTCAATGCGGGCACAGGTATTGATGCGGTTTTTTTTGCAGAGAATGGCTTTTATGTACATGCAATTGACAATGCTCCGGGCATGATTACTGCTTTGGATAAAAAAATAAAGCAGAAGCATTTGGAGAGAAAAATTTCTTCACAACTATGTTCCTTTCTAGAGTTGGAAAAATTGAAAGGAGAGAAATTTGACCATATCTTTTCAAATTTCGGAGGGCTTAATTGTACAGATAAATTACAGAATGTTATTAATTCATTCCATACCCTTCTAAAACCCGGCGGAACAATTACTCTTATAATAATGCCACCTGTTTGCCCTTGGGAGTTGCTATATTTATTTAGAGGAAATTTCAAACTTGCCTTCCGCCGGCTTAAAAAAGGAGGAGCGCCTTCTTATTTGGAAGGAGTGAATTTCACAACCTGGTATTATTCTCCTTCTGCGGTTAAAAATATGTTCGGCAATAATTATTCTTTGCTTTCCATTACCGGCCTTGGAATTACCATTCCTCCACCCTTTTTGAAGGATTTCCCCGGCAAACATTACAAATTATTCAGAAAGTTGATAACCATTGAAAATTCTGTTGCAACCAAAGCGCCTTTCCGTTCCTGGGCAGATCATTTTATCATCAGCGCAAAAAAACTTGTGTAGCTTTACTTTATAGAATCTAAACTGATGAGCGAAAAAAAGAGGGCCATTGTTTTGCTTGTTCCAGGCTTCCCTGCAACCGAACAAGATACAACATGCTTGCCTTTCATCTACCAGTTTTGTTTGTCATTCTTAAAACTCCGGCCTGACATTGAGTTAAGAATTATTTCGTTCCAATATCCGTTTAAAAGAGGACATTATTTATGGAATGGTATCAAGGTTTATAGTGCAGGAGGCAAAAGCCATAAATTTAATCGTTTCCTTACCTGGATAAGAGCGTCTGTGCAGTTTTTGAAAATCAAAAAAGAATATAACATTACAGTTATAAACAGTTTCTGGATGACGGAATGTGCTTTTGTCGGGCAATGGCTGGCGCGGGCATTTAATATCCGGCATGTAGTTTATGTTATCGGGCAAGATGCTTTAAGATCAAACAAGTATTTGCCCTTGATTAATTTCTCAAAGATGGAAATGATTGCCATGTCCGAAAGCCTGGTCAATCACTTTTATGAAGCAACAGGATATAAAATCGGGCACATTATTCCGGCAGGGGTAGATACAGATAAGATAAAACCGGCTCACGCAGAACGCACAATTGATATACTTGGAGTTGGCGCGTTAATCCCATTGAAAGGATACCTCCTTTTCCCTGAACTAATAAATGCTCTGAAAAAAGACTTTCCTGGAATTAAAGCCTGCATAATTGGCAATGGAGTGGAAAAGGAAACCATACAAGAAAAAATCAAAGCTTACGGGCTTGAAAATAATCTTGAGCTTATTGGGGGAATACCGCACACAGAGGTTTTCTCCTATATGCAAAGAAGCAAAATATTTTTGCATACCTCCTCCTATGAAGGACAATCAACTGTAATTATGGAAGCCCTTGCCAGCGGTCTTAATATAGTTTGTTTTGACATTGGAAGAGCTGATGTGAAGGATAGAATTTGGGCATGCAGAGACAAAGATGAAATGCTTTTAAAATTAAAGGAATTATTATCTTCCAAGCTTACTTATAAACCTGTCGTTTTACTTACGAATGAAGATATGGTGAGAGAGTTTTTTAAGATATATGAAAAT
>DATHNK010000065.1:0-7289 GCA_035486075.1 Bacteroidia bacterium | reverse complement strand
TGTCTTTAAGTTGAAAAGTGCTCCATGTTGTCCGGGGTATAACGGCATTATTAACAGCTATAGCCAGTCCCTTAAAATCATTAACGCCCGAATGCGAAACAGCTTGTTCAAGATTTGTGCCAGAACCGCTCAGGTCAATTGGAGTATCATTGATGATTACTTTCATACTTTCTATTAAAACTTTAAGGGAGGAGCCGGGCGGAAATTGTTCTCATTTATCCCTTCGCAGGCATTATCCTGTGCAGGTTGTGAGGGTATAATCTCAGTCCGTTATTTCACGAACACCCCTTAATGTTTCACAAAGATAGAAATTTTTGACAACTATAAAACTTGCAAGGAAAAATCAGATGGATTTATTCAATAACTATCCACTAAACCAAGCATATAAGTCCTGTAGTTGAATAACATTTTTTTCATTGCCAGAGAGATCCTTCTGAATTTCTCCCTCGCTCATTTTGATGAGGCGGTTGCCATATTGGTGAGCTTCTTTCAAATTATGAGTTATCAGAACAGCAGTAAGTTTGTATCGTTTTATTAGCTTATCGGCAGTTTGCAGAATAATAGCTGCACTTCTTGGATCAAGTGCTGCCGTTGGTTCATCTAACAGTAAAATTTTGGAATCATCCATTACGCTCATTAGTAATGTAAGTGCTTGTCTTTGTCCGCCAGACAAGGTTCCCATTGCCTGTTCGAGTTTATTTTCAAGTCCCATTCCTAATTCTGCAATTCTATCTCTTACCCGGTTTCTAAATGCATCATTCACACCTATTGTTAATTTCTTTTTTGTTGTCCTTATAGATGCAAGGCGAAAATTATCGAGTATGCTCAGGTCAGATGCGGTTCCGCTAAGTGGATTTTGAAATACCCGCGCAATCCATTTGCTACGCTTATATTCAGGAAGACGCGAAACATCCGTTTCACTTATAATTACTTTTCCCTGTGAACTGAATTCAGTACCCGAAATTATGTTCAGAAGCGTTGTTTTCCCGGATCCGTTAGCACCTAACACTACTATAAACTCTTCTTCCTTTATAGTAAGTGAAATATTATTCAATGCAACAACCTCATTTACTTTTCCTTTATTGAAAATTTTAGATATTTGCTGAAGTTCAATCATTTTTTTTCAGTCTGGGTATTATAACAATAAGTAAAACAAAAGAAGCGGTAACAAGCTTAAGCATATTCGGGTCTACTCCTATAGATAGGGTAAATGCAAGCACCAATTGAAACAATATACTACCGCAAATAACTATTACCAGGGAGGCTAAAATTGAGGTAACGCTCCACCATTTTATCAACGCTTCGCCAATTAAAACAGAGCCTAATCCTGTAATAACAATTCCTATACCCATATTAATATCGGTGAAATTCTGGAATTGCGCAACAAGGTAACCGCTTAGGGCAGTAAGTGAATTGGCAATTGCCAGGCCGATAATTTTCATTTTATTATTATTAATTCCTAATGCCCTTGTCATAGATGCACTGTTGCCCGTGGCACGCATGGCTATACCAAAATCCGTTCGTAAGATGTATCCGACTATCAGGGTAATAATTGTAATGATACTTATTCCAATCGTGACATTGTTATACACCGGAACAGAAAAAATATGCAGAACTGAAAATATAGAAGATACATCCAGCAAAGGCACATTGGAGCGTCCAAGTATAGTTAGGTTTATAGAATAGAGCCCGGTCATTACTAAAATCCCGGCAAGTAGAGCTTCAATTTTAAGTTTGGTATGAATTAGGCCGGTTAATGTGCCCGCAATTGCACCTGAAATAAGAACAACTGGAATTATAGCTGCCATATTCCAATGCGCTGTTAGAAGTACAGCTGTAATTACAGCGCCTAACGTGTAACTTCCATCTGTAGTAATATCCGGGATGTTGAATATTTTCATAGAAATGAAAATTCCCAGGGCCATTGCAGAGAGGCAAAGCCCAAGCATTATTGCTGTCAGGTAAAACTCCATTCTTAAATGGCTTGAAAGTTATTGGTGAAAGCAATGCCAAACTTTTTGGCGGCAACAGCGTTGTATACCCGTTTGCGAAGTTTCACCATTTCCCAATGCAAATCCTTTGTAGATTTATTTTTAAGAAATTGGGCAGCCTGTTCACCTGCCTGGTAGCCCCATTGGTAAATATCTGCACCATAAGCGGCAAGGGCACCCCTTGATACTAAACCTGCCTCACTGGTAAAGACAGGGACATTGGCATCATTGCAAGCTTTCAAAATTGTTTCGAATGAACTAAATACCGTATTATCCGGGTTGGCAAAAAAGGCATCAATGTGCTTTGCAAGCAGCGCCTGGGTGACCAATTGCACATCAGCTGAATTATTTACCGGTAATGAAACAAGTTCCACATTTAACTGAGTTGCCAGTTCCTCAATTCTTTTCAATGCTTCAGCCGACTGAGGTTCACTTTGATTATAGACCATCCCCACTCTTACTTTATTTTCTTTAGGCTTTACTAATTTCGGTATCAGAGAAAAAGACGTGTCAATATAGCCTAAATCCTCCGCCACCCCGAATAAATTAGTCGGAGGGTTTCCCTGCTTATCAGCTACATTCATTAATTGTGGTGTAGGTGATACCATCATAAAGACAGGAATATCCTTCGTGTTTTGCAAGGCAGCAATGGTCGAAAGTGAAGGATTAGTCGCAATTAAATTTACCTTCTCAGAAATAAAATATTTTATAGAGAGAGTTAATTTGGGAATATCGCCCTGGGCATTGCGGTAAATTACTTTTAAGGTATTGTTTTCCTCCGAGTAACCCTCTTTTTTTAAAGCATCCAAAAAACCAAGTTTGGCCTGTGCAAGGGTATTATCCTCCAGTGCATCTGCAAAGCCAATTACCGGCACATTGGTTTTTGAGTTATTACAACTACAAAAAATAAATACACTGAATACTAACCCAATAATTGCTTTTACTCCGTAGATTTTCATATTTATTTTTTTTCTTTCCTGGTTATATTGCATCAAATATAGGAGTTAAGAATATACCTTGTGAAAAAATATTCCTTATTCATTTTCTAGTTTACCTTTCTCCATTTTATATTCCAGGAAGAGCGTTTTCATATATGCTGCACAAAAAAATTGAATATGAAAAATTGGCAGTGGGGCAAGCCATTTTGCAACCTGATTATCCATCGAGGTAAGCATACCTGCAATAAACCATGGAAAGCTATTATCAGCAGGCATTTCAAGTTGGTCTATATTGTCAGTTTCACCCAACCACATGAGAGAAGTATTAAGAACTATTTTCTCCATAGGATGAGTTTCACCTGATAAATATTGGAATATATCCGCCTTTAATTTCACTTTTAAATGCAGCAAATCAGGATGCGTTGTAACAGTGAGTAATCTCGCCACATGGTAAATTATTATTGAAGTTTTAGGATAATAGGGAGCAACCCTGATTGCTTGCGTTTTATGTTCGTCGTTGATAATGACAGAGCACACAAATTTAATGCAGTCCAAGTCGTAATTGTTGAATGAAGCATTGCTTTCAAACAACAGATAAAGCAGGTTGGCTATTACACATATATCTGTTTCGATGGGGATATATTTCCCAAACCAAGTGGAATATAATTTGAGGTTTTTGTAATGAGGCAAAGTGTTTTTTGAAACTTTGACAGGAAGGGTGGAATGATACAATAATTTATCTTTCAGATACGTAATCTCGTTTTCCGAATATCCAGACGCAAGATATACCAGGGCAGTGCAATCCACATCATCTGCAAGCCTCAAAAAGTCGAACTTTGACAGGATATTACCATTCGGGAAATGGGCGTTTTTTTCAGTTCTCCAGAAGTTATAGGTATGCTTGCCATTCTTATTTTCATAAAGAGGAAAAGCCTTTTTTGCTTGTTGCTTTATCTCTTCTACAATCTTTAATTCCTCATCTGAAAAATATTTTTTTTGCCTCAAAAGAGTAAATACAATAAGTGCAGTAAAAAATGAATTATCATCCTCACGGACAGTCACCATATTCTTCCTTTGAGACGGGAATACCCCTTCAGGATACAACTTATTAGTCCCTTTAGATTGTAAGGATTTTATTTCTGCAAGAAGCTCGTACATTCTGAGTACGAAAGTATGAAATTAAAAAGGTTCGGAAAATTCCGAACCCTTCTTTCACTAATCTATCAAATTGCCGGTATTATGATTTAAACATCTTTAATTTAAGCGGCTACTCTCTGTAAAATCAATTTACATGGAGTTTTGGAGGTAACCCTCACAACATGGCGAGCATGGAGTGGAATACTCAGGTAACTTCCGGGAACAAGGCTGTGTATCTCACCATCAATATCAATATCACAAGTACCTTCCAGTATCAGGAATTTTTCATGTTCATCTGAGTGAACCTCATAAGGAGTTTCGTCTTGTATCCAAACAATAGCTGTAGACGCTTCGGGTGTATATCCTATTATTTTAACGTGCGTACCATTAAAATCTGCCGGTATTACCATGTCTTTCCGGTTTATCCATTCACTATAGTCTCCAATTACAGAGTTCTCATTCAGAATTGGGGGAAAGGCCTGCTGTTCGCCACCTTTTAATCTTTCCTCATAATCAACACTGGCTAAAAACATTGGTTTAATTGTGCTGTTAACAGGACTTGCTTTTGATTCAGCATACACTTTTAATGTTTTCGTTATAGCATCTATTTCTTTACGGACATCCTCATAGTTGGCAGCCATTTCCTCTACTTCCTTATTCTCTTCAGGGGAAGCTAATCCCAAAACATAAATTTCCAGAATCCCTGACTCTATAAATGAATTCAAATTTTTCATTTTATTAAATTCCCCTTAGTTTGTTAATTTCCTTTCTTAGTATTAATCTTAATTCATTTATTGATATTCCCATTTTTTCTGCCGCTTCTTCCTCTGAAATATTTCCGAATAATATCATTTCTATAATTGACGGGGTTACTTCCATTTTTTCTCTGTTACTGTCATTTACGTATAACGGAGCGCGTTGGTTTTTAATATTCCCGCCTTTTTCATCTATCAACTGTTTTGCGCTTTCCCTTGCAATTTTTAGTATCCATGTAAAAAGCCTTTCTGATGACGAATTATAAAAATCTTTATTTCTCCATATTGTAAGAAAAGATGTTTGCAATGCTTCCTCAGCAAGGTCGCCATCGCCAATAATTTTTTGCAGCATACCCAATAAAACAGATGCATACCTGTCATAAAGTATATTCAATGCCTCCTGGCTGGAATTTTGCAAAGCAATAGCCAACCTTTCATCTGAATCATCTATGGAGGGCAGTATTGACATATACTTCAATTCATTAACCAACTCAGGGCCGGTATTTTGGGGCTGCAAAAATACGAATTTTTCTGCCAGCATATTATCCGGGAAAAAATACCCGTTGTATAGTCCAGAAAAGGGCTATGGACGCTATTACCAGGGATATTGGAATCACTATCCGTTTTCTGTACCAGCTTTTTTGGCTAAACCATTTACCTACTAAGAACCAGGCAGCTAAAATAATGGTTAATTGGCCTAATTCTACACCAACATTGAATGTAATAAGCGAAAGAAAAAACTGATTCTTCGGCAAGCCCAATTGGCTTAATGCACTTGCAAAGCCCATTCCATGGATAAGCCCGAAAGAAAAAACCACCGCCACCCTGGCTGGCCTTAGTTTATCTGTAATTACATTTTCCAGGGCAACGTACATTATGGAAAGGGATATTATTGGTTCTATTATATGGCTGGGCGGGGAAATGATTCCGTACATGGATAATCCAAGTGTGATTGTATGTGCAACTGTGAATGCTGTTGCTTGCCATATTACAGGTTTTAATTTTGGATTTAATAAAAACAAGCTTAAAATAAAAAGTATATGGTCAAATCCCAGTGGTAGAATATGCGTAAATCCTAATTTCAAATACATGGATATGGCATCGGTACGGGATAAATTATTTACAACCACATGCGCATCCGCAAAAGGAATAAAGACAAAAACAGACAGAATTAAAACAATCCATTTTTTCCCATTAAAATTTTGAGACATACCTCCCTCTGTAAGCATATAACAATTAGTTTGAAGAAATGTAAGGTGCCGCCTCCTTTCTTAAATTAATATCAAAATAAGGGTCTTGCTGAACCGCTGCTTTTATCAGGCTAACCCCATTTGCTGTTTCTCCTGCTTTTACTTTAATAAGACCGGCATGGCATAAAAGAATTGGGTTTTTGGAATGTGTTCTCAACGCTTTATTGATAAGTGTATCGGCTTGCGCAAACTCTCCGCGTTTATATCTCACCCATGCCACCGCCTCGCAAACGTCAATGTTATCAGGTCTTCTGTCGTATTCTATTAAGGCATGTTTCAGTGCTTTATCAAGGTCCGCCGGATTGGTTTTCAAATATGCATAAGCTAATTCTTTGTCTGCATAATGCCCGTGAATACTTTGGCTTTCGTCTCCCAAATTACCCCCCAATTCTTCAATAACATCCTGTGCAGACTGGTCACCTTTCGTTGGCTGATTATTTAATCTGTATAAGTCTGTTAATTCATCTTTAAATGAATACTCTAGTATCATATCTTTTGCTTTTTCAAAATATTTTATCGCTTCCGGATAATTACCTTTCTCTTTTTGTATTCTTCCTAATCCTGCATAGCCAAAAGGATAATCGGGCCGTTCTGTAAGCGCTTTCTGATAAACTATTTGTGCACTGTCAATTTGTCCTTCTATTTCGTAAAGATGGCCCAATATCATTCTTGCCCATTCTGTTTGTTCCAATCCTGGATAGCCGGAAGAAACAGCCAGTTTAATAGCAGATATGGCGCCGGGAATATCCCCATATATTTCCCGCAGGTAAGAAATACGGGCATAGGAGCGAAGATCAGGACGGATGGAAGTCATTTTATCCGCCATTTTCACAGCGGAATCATACCGGCCCAACTCCAGGTTCGCATCGTCCAATACGCCGTATATAAAGGCATTATAAGGGTTAATGGCAACTGCTTCTTTACCCACATCCAGCGCATCAGAAAAATGGTGTTGGGAAAGAAGTATAAGTGCTTTAAGTGTAAGCGCATCAAAATTTTTCGGATCATTTTTTAATACTTTCGCTAATAGCTCCAGTGAGGCTTTATCGTAATAAGCATAGTCACCCGTTACCCGTGCTTCCTGAATATAATCCTCTGTAAGAGCCAACATAGATTTATAATCTTTCGGGTTTTTTGCCAGGTTATCTAATAATCCCTGCATGGCTTTTTTTGAATTTAACCATTCAGAAGAAGTAGATATATTTCCTATCCTGTCTT